>CAJXLO010000016.1 GCA_913056525.1 uncultured Psychroflexus sp. | reverse complement strand
ATTTATTATATAGGAATAACCGGCATATCCGATCAGGATATTTTTCCACCGGATGAGTTTTCATCTCGTCATTTGTACGAAAACTTTCTGGACTATCATTTTCGCGGGATCACCACAGAGAAAGGGAAGAAAAAACTAATTCAAATACGTAAAAAGTTTATTTCAGAATGAAGATAAAATTTAAAATATTCACTTTCTTATTCGTACTGGTTTTCTTAGAAGGTCATGCGCAAGAACAACCTACATATAGTCTAAGTTTAGATCAGGCGGTAGAATTCGCACAAGATAGTAGCTATGCGACCATCAATGCGAAAAGGGATGTAGCAAAAGCGCTTAAACAAAAATGGGAAACCACGGCAGATGGACTTCCGCAGATCAATGCGGCGGTGGATTATGAAAATCGCCTCAGACAGATCGTAACGCCGCTACCCTCTGAAGTACTGGGTCAACCGCCGGGCGAATTCATCAATGTGAGGTTCGGTACGAAACAGAACATGAACGTATCGGCAACTTTGAGCCAGTTGATATTTGACGGGAGTTATATCGTTGCACTACAGGCCGCTAAGACCTTTCTGGCCTATTCAGATAATCTGGAGCAGCAAACCAGGTTAGATGTACGACAGGAGACCATCAATGCTTATGGGAATGTCCTCGTGGCCAGGGATTATATTGATATCATCAAGAACAATAAGAAGATGGCCAAAAAGAACCTGGAAGAAACTAAAGCTGTATATGAGAACGGTTTCGCTGAAGAGGAAGATGTAGAGCAACTCGAGATCACCTTCCAGCAGTTGAGCAATCAGCTCAGAAATGCAGAGCGCAATTACGAGTTGAGCAAAGAAGCCTTGAAAATGGTACTGGGAATTCCAGTAAACGAACCTATCCGTTTAACGGATGAACTTGAGGACCTGACCCAAAAAAGTCTGATGGCCACGGCGCTATTGGACAAAGATTTCGAGCCTAAAAGCACCATAGATTACAAAATAGCGGATAACCTGGTCAAACAAAGAGAACTGGAGCTAAAAAGAGAGAAAAGCAATGCATTGCCAACTTTATCCGGCTTTGTTAATTATGGTACGGTCGCCAATCAGGACGAGTTCGTGTTCTTTGACGAAAGTACGCAATGGTTTAATTATTCTATCGTAGGAATAAGCCTGGACATTCCGCTGTTCAGCTCATTTAGGAGAAGAGCCAGGACCAAGCGTGCCGAAATAGCAGAAGAGCAAGCCGTTACTCAAAGAAAGCAAGCACTCGAACGGATAAAGTTAGCCTATGACCAGGCAGAAAGTGACCTTAAAATGGCTATAGATAATTACCATACATCCGTAAAGAACCTTGAGCTTGCAGAAAGAATAGCAGATAAGAACCGCACCAAGTTCAAAGAAGGAATAGCCACGAGCTTTGAGCTAAGGCAAGCACAAGAACAACTATACGCAACACAAAATGAGTACCTGAGAGCCATGCAAAGTGTTATCGACCAAAAAGCCAAACTTGAGAAAGTCATCAATAAACCATTACCAAAGCAATAAGCCTTATGAGAAACCTGTTCATCATTTTAATAATAAGCCATGTGCTAATAGCTTGTTCATCAGATAGCAAAAAAAGCACTGAGCAATTGCTACAACAAGCCGATACCGATAAGCTAAGTGCGATGAAGGACTCCCTTCAAGAGGAAAAGGCCGCCATCAATGCTCAATTGAAAAAGATATCCGCTAAGCTCGAATCCCTTAACCCGAACGAGAACTTAAGGCTCGTGGAAGTAGAGGAAGCCTCTAAAGAGAACTTCAAGACCTTTTTTAATGTGCAGGGAGATGTTACTACAGACCAGAACATTTTATTGAACGCGGAGTTTTCCGGTATGATAAAGAACATATATGTGGAAGAAGGCGATGTGGTCAATCAAGGCGATATCATTGCAAAGATCGATGATGCAGGGCTGACAGAAAGGATCGATGAGCTTAAGAACAGATTAAGGCTGGCCAAGACTACTTATGAACGCAGAAAGCGTCTATGGGAGAAGAACATAGGCTCTGAAATAGAATACCTTCAAGCGGAGACGGAATACAACTCTTTAAAACAAAGCATTTCCCAGGTAAGGAAAGAACTGGAAAAGACAGTGCTAAGAGCACCTTTTAACGGTGAAATAGATGATCTCCTTGCTGAAGTAGGCGAAATGGCAACACCCGGCGCAAAGCCCATCGTCAGGTTGACCAGTCTCGAGCAACTCTACATAGAAGCATCGGTTCCGGAGAACTACATGGGGAACATAAGAAAAGGAACACCCGTAAAGGTCAGTAGCAAAGTAAGCGATATAAGCTTTGAAACTACCATTGCCAGAGTGGCCAATACGATCCAGGAATCTAACAGAAGTTTTAGGATTAGGATAGACATCCCAAAGGATGTTGACCATCAACTAAAGCCGAATATGGTCTTGAAGTTGACCATAAACAACTATAATAAGGATAAGGCTTTTGTCATCCCTGAAAGTATCCTTCAGGAAAACACTTCTGGCGAGCCTTACATCTTCAAGGTCAAAGAAGATGCTAATGAACAACTCAAAGCAGACCTGACCCTGGTAGAGCTAGGAAAGAGCCATAACGGGGAAATAGAGATCATTAAAGGAATAAAGACCGGAGATAAGATCGTGATAGAAGGAGCAAAAGGCTTGAGGAAAGATCAAGAAGTGAAAGTAAAAAACAATTAAATGAGCAACAAGAAAACTTACCGCGAGTTCTTCCTATCATCCTGGGCGATAGATAACAAGTTAACGGTATCCGTTGCTATCGCCATTATTCTAGTATTGGGCGTTACCGCATATTATTCTATGCCACGAGAATCTTTCCCGGAAATCGTTCAAAAAGAAATTTACGTAAGTTCTGTTGATCCTGGAAGTTCCGTAAAAGAAATAGAAAAGTTCATTACTGAGCCGCTAGAAGAGGAATTCAAAAACGTAAAATCCGTCAAAGAGATATCTTCCACTTCACTCCAGGACTATTCCATGGTCGTGGTGGAGTTTGAGGAAAGCATCAATGTAGAGTTCGCTAAACAATTGATCAAGGACAAAGTAGACCAGGTAAAAGCGGAAACCACCTGGCCCACCTTAGATAACGGAGCTAAAGTAGAACCTAATGTCTTTGACCTGAACATTTCTGAAGAGATGCCCATTTTAAACATCAATTTCAAAGGGAATTATACTTCTCAGAAATTAAAGGACCAGGCAGAATACCTTCAGGATAAGATCGAGCTACTTCCACAGATCAAGGAAGCTACTATTCGCGGTGTTGATGAAAAGGAAGTAGAGGTTGCCGTTGATATTTATAAGATGACGGCTGCAAAGGTGAGCTTCCAGAACATCATATCTGCTATAAATGCAGAGAACACCACAATATCAGGCGGTGAATTGATCCGTAACGGCATAGAAAAGAACGTGCGGATAAAAGGAGAAATAGACCAGCCAGAAGAGCTTCTGGACATCGTCGTAAAGGAAGAAAGTGGAAACCCCGTATATCTTGATGATATAGCTGATGTGAACTTCCATGAGAAAGATGCGACCACCTTTGCCAGAGAGTTTGGTGAACCTACAGTAACGATCAACGTGAAAAAGCGTTCCGGAAAGAATATGGTGGAAGCGGTAAAAGAAATCACAAAGATAACTGATAAGGCATTGGCCGAACATTATCCGGCCGATCTTGAGATCTCGCTGACCAACGACCAGTCCAAAAGAACGATCAATCAGGTGAACGACCTGGTCAATAATATCATCTTTGGTGTAATATTGGTCGTTACCGTATTAATGTTCTTCCTGGGATTTAGGAATGCATTGTTCGTAGGAGTCGCGATACCGCTATCTATGTTATTATCGCTCGCCATCCTGAACGGGCTGGGTTATACTTTGAACACCATGATACTGTTCGGCCTGGTCATGGGATTAGGTATGCTGGTTGATAATGGTATCGTTGTCGTAGAGAATGTTTACCGGTTGATGGCAGAAGGCGTTCCCAGGATCAAAGCGGCCAAACAAGGTGTTGGAGAGATCGCACTTCCTATCATCGCATCAACGGCCACAACGTTAGCGGCATTTTTCCCCTTAGGCTTATGGCCAGGCACGATAGGGAAGTTCATGATCTATTTTCCTATTACTTTGTCCATCGTACTGGGATCATCCCTGGTCGTAGCGCTTTTGATCAACTCGATGCTCACTTCTCAGCTGATGAAGACTAAGGAAAAACCGCTCAATAAACAAGTGATGGTCCGATGGAGCCTTATTCTTCTTAGCGTGGGCATTCTTCTGGTCCTCGCTGGTTACAGTATAGATTCTGCGGGGATGAGAGGTTTTGGGAACCTGAGCATTCTGGCGGCATTGTTATTATGGTTCTATAAATACGTTCTTACAAAAGGCATAAGTTTTTTCCAGTTCACTTTATTACCCAGGATCGAGCGTTTCTATGAGAACAATCTAAGATTTGCCCTGGCAGGTAAACGTGCTTATTTCACTTTCTTTGGTACGGTCGCGGTCCTTATATCCTCTTTCGTACTGGTAGGTATCGTTAAACCCAATGTGCTTTTCTTCCCCGAAAATCAACCGAACCAGATCATCACCTATATAGAATATCCAGAAGGTACCAGCATTTATAAAACAAATGAACTGACCAAGAAAGTAGAGCAGAAGGTCTTTGAGGTAGCTGAGAAATATAATGATGATGGTTATAACTTCATGGTAGAGTCCGCTGTGTCGCAGGTTGGTAAAGGAGCTGGGAACCCACAGAAGAATCAAGGCGTCACTAATGAAATGCCCCATCGTGGGAAGATCACGCTTTTGATGCGAGAGTTCAAGCTTCGCAGGAACGTAAAGAGTAGTAAGGTTTTAACCGAAGTAAGAGAGGCTGTACAAGGATTTCCAGGAGCCTCTATAACGGTTGAAAAGGACCAGGCCGGTCCGCCACAAGGCTATGAGATAAACATAGAAATATCCGGTGAGGACTATGAAATGATGTTAGCTGAAGCAGAAAGGATGAGAAGGTATATCAACAGCTCAGGCGTTCCAGGAATAGAAGCTTTAAAGATAGATGTCAATAAACAAAAACCGGAACTGGCATTAAAAGTAGATAGAGAAAAAGCTGGCGAGCTGGGTGTGACCACTGGTTTTGTAGCACGAACTATTCGACGTTCCATCTTTGGCGAAGAAGCATCAACTTTTAAGGATGGTGATGATGATCACGAGATCAATGTTCGCTTTAATGAAGAAAATAGATATGACGAAAGTGCGGTCATGAATCAGCCGGTGACCTTTAGGAATAATAAAGGTCAAATGGTGCAAGTACCTATTTCAACGCTTGTTGACAAAAAGAACTCAGCGACTTTCAGCTCTATAAAACGGGAAGACCTAAAGCGTGTCATCACTGTCTATTCCAATGTTCTACAGGGCTACAACCCTACAGCCACCGTCAATAAGATCAAAGCGGAACTCCGATCAGGTTTTGAGATTGACGCGTCCCTGGATTATGAGTTCACAGGACAACAGGAAAAGCAACAGGAGAATCAAGATTTTCTCACGAAAGCCCTTTTCCTTGCATTAGGTGGTATTTTGCTGATACTCGTAGCTCAATTCAACTCTCTTTCTAAGCCATTGATCATCATATCATCGGTTATTCTTAGTTTGGCAGGTGTGTTCTATGGATTGAGCATCTTCCAGATGGACTTCGTGATCATCATGACCATGATGGGAATCATCTCATTGGCCGGAATCGTTGTGAACAATGCGATCGTACTGGTAGACTATACGCAGATCCTTATCGACCGTAAGAAAGAAGAGGTGGGAATTGCTGAGGATGAACCGCTCACAAAGGCGCAATATTATGAATCGATCATTCAGGCGGGAAAAGCGCGTTTGCGACCAGTTTTGCTCACCGCGATCACTACTATTTTGGGATTGATACCCCTGGCGATAGGCTTGAACATTGATTTCTTTGGCTTGTTCACGGATTATGCACCGGATATTTGGATAGGTGGCGACAATGTGATATTCTGGGGTCCGCTGGCCTGGACGGTCATATTTGGTTTGATATTTGCTACTTTCCTTACGCTGATCGTCGTTCCAGTGATGTTCTATCTGAACATCCGGGCCAGATTAAAGTTCAGGAAAACTTGATATAAACGATAAGTTTTGTTATATCAAGCCTTTATAGTATTTTTACCATTTAAAAGCGAACCTTATGGTCAAGTTCGGACATCTCATTGACGAAAGGAAAGTCCCGGTTTTGATCAACTTCTATGCTGAATGGGATGATGATTGCAAGGACGTGCATCTTGTCCTCAGGGATGTTGCGGCAGCATTAGGAGATAAGGCCAAGGTGGTAAAGATCAATATTGACAAGAACCAGCCGCTAGCCGAAGCTTTACGCGTGAAGAGCCTACCAACTTTCGTCATTTATTCCTTTGGAAAGATGGTTTGGCGCAAAACAGGTCATCTGGAAGCCAATGCACTGGTCAATCATCTACAACAGCATCAACCTAACGGGTAAAGCATATGAATGTAAAGTTGAATTGATGTTCAAACTACAAAATAAGCGAAGCCTCACTGAATTATATCGGTCAATTTTAAATGGAAAACTTAATTCCATATGTACAAACACATCAAGATCAAATGTTAGCGCGATGGTAAAATCAGCGTTCAGAATCGACAGATCTTTTATATACCTTATATTTGTAATGAATTTTTAAGCAGTCTAAATTATATGACCAAGCTCGATAAGAATGCGATTAAAAAAGCCCTTTCTACGATAACCATAGCTGGCGAAGGTCAGGATATGGTAGAAAGTGGTGCCGTTAAGAACATAAACACCTTTGGCGATGAAGTCATCGTTGACCTTACTTTAGCCACACCAGCCTTACATGTTAAGAAACGCGCAGAGGTTGATGTGATGAAGGCTATCCACGAGCATGTTCATGAAAAGGCGAAGGTAAAGGTTAATATCAAAGTTGATCAACCTAAAAAACAGGAAAAGAAGACCAATGAGATAAAAGGGAAGCCTATTCCCGGTATCCAAAATATCATCGCGGTGGCTTCCGGTAAAGGAGGTGTTGGGAAATCCACGATAACCACAAATCTGGCCATCAGCCTGGCCAAAATGAACTTTAAAGTAGGCTTGCTCGATGCTGATATCTATGGGCCGTCTATTCCGATCATGCTGGACGTGGCCGATGAAAAGCCTCTCTCAGTCAAGAAGAAGGGCAAATCCAAAATGAAACCGGTAGAGAGTTATGGTGTAAAGATGCTATCCATAGGATTCTTTACCAAACCCGATCAAGCTGTTATATGGCGCGGACCAATGGCCTCAAAAGCCTTGAACCAAATGATATTCGATGCTGATTGGGGTGAGCTGGACTTCCTGCTGGTAGATCTTCCGCCAGGCACCGGCGACATCCATTTATCTATCATGCAGTCCATGCCGATAACAGGATCAGTGGTCGTAAGTACACCACAGGTCGTAGCCCTGGCCGATGCTAAGAAGGCTGTGGCAATGTTCAATCAGGAAAGCATCAATGTGCCAGTACTTGGATTAGTGGAAAACATGGCCTATTTCACCCCGGAAGAACTACCCGATAACAAATATTACATTTTTGGTGAACAAGGCGCAAAGCATTTATCGGAAGATCTTAAAGTCCCTTTCCTGGGAGAGGTTCCACTTGTACAAAGCTTAAGGGAAAGTGGCGATGTAGGACGCCCTGCAGCACTACAGGAAGATACGATATTAGCTGAACAATTTGATGAGGTAACGCGTAACGCGGTAGAGCAATTAGTAAAACGCAACGAGAACTTACCGCCTACTGAAGCTATAAAGATAACAACAATGGCCGGATGTAGTGCGGTTAATAAAAAGTAAAGATGAAAGATCTAGACCTAAAAAGCAATGTGGAAAAGGCATTAGAAGAGATTAGACCTTTTCTAAGAACAGATGGTGGTGATATATCACTCATCGATATAGAAGACGACAAATTGGTAAAAGTTCAATTAATGGGAACTTGTGTGGATTGTTCAGTCAACCAAATGACCTTGAAATCCGGTGTGGAGACCACCATAAAGAAGTACGCACCGCAAATAGAAAAAGTAGTCAATATAGAAGCTTGATTTAATGACAAAGGTCATAGTATATTAAATCAAGTTCAAAGAAATTTGTGCAAAATTGAGATATGATCAAAACGGACATTCTAATAATAGGAGCTGGCCCGACCGGTTTGTTTACGGTCTTTGAGGCAGGATTGTTGAAGTTGAAATGCCATTTGATTGATGGACTACCGCAGCCCGGTGGACAATTAGCTGAGCTTTATCCAAAAAAACCTATATATGATATTCCTGGTTATCCAGAAGTTAGTGCCGCTGGACTTGTCGATAATCTGATGGACCAGATCAAACCGTTCCAGCCCGGATTCACACTGGGAGAGAAGGCCACGGACCTAAAAAAATTAGAGAATGGTAACTTTCTTGTCACTACGGATGAAGGTACGGAACATGAAGCACCTATCGTGGCCATTGCCGGCGGCCTTGGAAGCTTTGAGCCCAGAAAGCCCGTTTTAGAAAACCTGGATTTTTATGAGAAACGCGGCGTGCATTATATGGTCAAGAACCCTCAGGAATTTGAAGGTCAGGATATCGTGATCGCTGGTGGTGGCGATTCTGCTCTTGACTGGTCTATTGTACTGGCAGATATTGCCAGTAAGGTCACGCTCATCCATAGAAGAAATGAATTTCGAGGCGCCTTAGAATCCGTTGACCGCGTTAAAGAACTCAAAGACATGGGGAAGATCGATCTGATCACGCCCGCTGAGATCACAGCTATCCAAGGCAAAGAAAAGGTGGAAGCACTTTCCATCCAAAAGAACGATACCAAAGAAGAATTTAATTTACCTACCGATCATTTCATCCCGCTTTTTGGTCTTTCCCCAAAATTAGGACCAATTGCTGATTGGGGTTTGGAAATAGAGAAGAACGCCATTAAAGTGGATAACTCCTTAGATTATCAAACCAATATTCCAGGTATTTATGCTATTGGCGATGTCAACACTTACCCTGGAAAGCTCAAGCTGATCCTTTGCGGATTCCACGAAGCCACGATGATGTGTCAAAGTGCTTATCAAAGAATCCATCCGGATAAAAAATATGTGATGAAATACACGACCGTAGGCGGTGTTACAGGCTTTGACGGATCAAAAAAACAAGCACCCAAAGCTGTTGTTAAATCACTGGACTAAGTTGAATGGACATCAAACTCAAGATAACAGATCGTGAAGGAAAACGACATGAAGTTGATGCCCCAACCGATATGGCGCTCAATCTGATGGAAGTAATGCACATGAACGAAATCGCACCTGAAGGAACAATAGGTGTTTGTGGCGGAATGGCGATGTGTGCCTCTTGCCAGTGTTATATCAGCTCTAACGACATCGACCTGCCTGAGATGCAAATGGAAGAAGAAGCCATGCTTTCTGAAGCCTTTTATGTAAAAGAAAATAGCCGCTTAGGTTGTCAAATTCCTATCACTGAAGATCTAGACGGATTAGAGGTGACATTAGCGCCTGAGTCGTAGTACAATATATACTATGATCCATACAGCATAGAGCCTACTGAATTAGATAGAATGTCTATACTTCAATAAAAAACCCCGAAATATTATCCGGGGTTTTACTTTAAGTCATCTTCTTACTTATAAAGAAGTATGCGTTCCATCACAGAAGGGTGGATTCTTGGTCTGTTTGCAACCGCACCATGCCACTTCTTGCTTTTCTTCGATCTTTTGTCTTACCGGGCGGTTCTCAGTCCCTTTATGCGAACCATCGCAAAAGGGTTGTTCATTACTGTAACCGCAAGAACACCAGGAATATCTCCCTTTGTCCATTTCCATAACGAAAGGTTCGTTTTGTTTAGTATCTGTTTCCATAATATGAATTTTTGTTAAAAATAATGACCTTTATCAGGTTTTGCAAGTATTATTGCTAATTCAAATTCGGTTTAAATAAAATTAGTTTATTTTATTCAATGACCATCTTAACCTATTTAGATCATACAATGCATCTAAGATATTGAGATATATTCATGAACCTCAAAGCTAATGACCCTTTTTTAAGCTAATATTCCCTATCAACTTTATATAAAAACGTTACATTTGGCCTGATGATGATCAAGCGATTCATATTACTCATCTTTCTATTTTCATCTGGTATACATGCACAGGAAAAAAGTGCATTCCGGGACGGCGAATGGTTACAGTTCAAGATTTCCTATGGATGGTTCAACGCGACCACTGCCACTTTGAAGGTGAAAAAGGAACATCTGGACGGAAAAGAACTTTATCATGTTATAGGCAAGGGAAAGACTACCGGTCTTTTAGATATTTTCTTCAAGGTTCGCGATAATTATGAAAGCTATGTTCATCCAGAGAGCATCAAGCCTTACAAGTTCATTAGAAAGGTCAATGAAGGTGGGTACACTAAGAATAAGGCCATTTATTTTGATCATGAAACTCTGAAAGCGGAGGTGCATAACTATAAAAAGGATACCATAAGCGAGCATAAGATAAAAAGAGGCACGCAAGATATGATCTCAGCACTTTATAACTTGCGGGATGAGGTAGACATCTATGACCTACAGAAAGGTGATGAGTTCACGTTGAACCTTTTTTTTGATGAAGATAATTTTGACTTTAAAACGGTCTACCTAAGGCAAGAAAAAGTAGAAACCAAGTTCGGGACCATCAATTGTCTGGTCTTTAGACCTTACGTCAAAGCTGGCCGTGTTTTTGAAGAAAAGGAAAGTGTAACTATATGGATATCAAAAGATGAGAACAAGATACCCGTAAAGATAGAAGCAAAGCTCAGCGTAGGCTCGCTCGTTGCTCGTTTAAATGCTTTTAAAGGGCTGGCCAACTCTTTCAAAATAACACAACAATAATGGAAAACCACCTACATTAGCGAACTTTCTATTACTTTTGCAAAAATTCTCAAAATGATATTACGTTTCTTTTTCCCTTTCATGCTTCTGGCCGTATTAGGTTGTTCAAATACTTCACAGGATAAGTACAGTCCACAAGATACAACACAAGCTAATGAAGAAGGAATAGTAAAGCCACAGGTTGAAGAAGAACCGGAGACATTATACGGTTTTACCAAAAAGGATTATATAGTTGTACAGGATACGGTTGAACACGGAGATTTCTTTGGTAAGATCATGGACGAGCATCATGTTACACCCCAAAAGGTCTATCAGATCACCCAGCAGATACCAGACACCCTATTCGATGCGAAAAAGCTCAACGTCGGGAATGCCTATACTTTGTTGAAATCAAAGGATTCTTTGGCGAAAACCCGGGTGTTCATTTATGAACACGACCTGGCCAATTATTCTAAGGTCTATCTGGGCGATAGCATATATGCGAAGCGCGAGAAAAAGCCCATTGATATCAGACAGCGTATCGCCACGGGTACTATTGACTACTCGTTATCGGCCGCGATAGAAAGTGCAAAAATAGATTATGCGCTCACGAACAAGATGGCGGATGTATATCAATGGACGATCGACTTCTTTAATCTGCGCAAAGGGGATCGGTTTAAGATCATATTTAACGAAAAGTACATAGATGATACCATCTATGCAGGAATAAGGAACGTTGAAGCGGTGCTCTTTGAACATCGGGGCAGAAATTTCTATGCATTTGAGTTTATGACCGATAGCGTTAATAAAAGAACGGAATATTTTGATGAAGAAGCCCATAATCTACGCAAGTTCTTCTTAAAGGCACCTTTGAACTATTCCCGGATATCTTCCCGATATCAAAAGAGACGGTATCACCCCGTACAAAAACGGGTAAAAGCCCATAAAGGAACGGATTATGCGGCTTCCAGGGGAACACCGATATGGTCTACCGCGGATGGTGTGGTTACAAGGTCTTCCTATACTTCAGGCAATGGAAAATATGTAAAGATAAGGCATACCCGGAAATACAGCACCCAGTATCTACACATGTCCAGAAGAGCGGTCAGAAAAGGACAATATGTCAAACAAGGCGAGATCATTGGGTATGTAGGCAGCACCGGCTTAGCTACCGGACCGCATGTCTGTTACCGTTTTTGGGTGAACGGCCGCCAGGTTGACCCTTATAAACAAGACCTGCCAGATGCAGAACCCATGGCCGATTCCTTAAAAACAAAATATCTGGACTTTATCAAACCTATCAAAAGAAGATTGGACAGCATCCCTTATCAAGAGGAAGAGGCCAGGAAGGTCGCTCAAATAGAATCAGTGGAATGATATAAGTTACGGGTTCTGTAAAAAAGCAGACAAGTCTTAATAAACCTTTTGCTGATCTTACTGATGCGAGTGCCACGTTAGAAGTGTCGTGTACTGACATAATAATGAATTAAGCATCAGTTAAATGAAAGTGTCTTCTTTAAAATTTGTAAATTTGCAATCTTTTAAGTATGATAACTAATATCCTATGAACGGTAAACGAGTACTTTTTGTGTCTTCAGAAGTGAGTCCTTATCTAGCGGAAAATGAAATATCCACCATTTCATTCGAGGCACCAAAAATGGTCAACTCCATAGGCGGACAAACGCGTATATTCATGCCGCGCTTTGGCAATATAAATGA
The DNA here is from genome assembly GCA_913056525.1 of uncultured Psychroflexus sp. Taxonomy (GTDB): domain Bacteria; phylum Bacteroidota; class Bacteroidia; order Flavobacteriales; family Flavobacteriaceae; genus Psychroflexus. The sequence goes on along the minus strand of CAJXLO010000016.1, from coordinate 21,277 downwards.
AAGAAGGCATCAGTTGCATGAAGTGATCAGGCTATCTGGTATGAACCTTGTTATTAATGATCTGGATATACCGCTGATCATCAAAGTAGCATCCATCCCTAAAGAAAGGATGCAGGTCTATTTCATCGATAACGAAGATTATTTTAAAAGAAAAGCAACATTTACCGATGAGGATGGTAATTTGTTCAAAGATAATGATGAGCGTGCCATATTCTTCGCCAAGGGTGTGCTGGAAACGGTGAAAAAGCTAAACTGGGCGCCTGATATCATCCATATCAACGGTTGGTTATCTTCACTTCTGCCACTTTACTTGCGCAATTATTATGGCAATGAACCACTTTACAAGCACACAAAGATCGTTACCTCCATATACAATGAAAATTTTCCGGGAACGTTAGATGATAAGTTGAAACGTAAGGTCCAGTTCGACGGAGTTGATAAAGATAAAGTAGAGCTAATAGAGAAACCTTCTTTTGAGAATCTGATGAAACTAGCGGCCGAGAACTCAGATGCGATCATTTGGGGTAGTGAGGAAACAGATGAAAACATAAAGGACTTTGTTGACGGATTAGGCGTTCCACAGTTGGACTACGTACCCAGAGAAGAGTTCGCACAAGCGTATCAAAGTTTTTACCAGTTCGATGTATTAGGCCTTGATGAAAGCGAAATTTAAAAATAACCTATGAGAAATAAAAAAAAGTTCCTATTCTTTCCAGTCCTCATTTTCATTCTTTTGATCGCATCTTGTGAAGAAGAAGTAACAGAAATTGGAGGTGGCTTTATTAATGGTATAGAGATACAGGAGCCTTATCTTGTAGAGAATGAAAATATAACGGCCTACAATGAGAAGGTAAGTTCGGTACAGACCAATAACACTACCACTTATAAGCTAGGAACTTATATAGACCCCGTATATGGAACTAGCGAAACATCGATATTGACCCAGCTGACCCTGGAAGAGAACGATCATGATTTCGGGCAGGACCCGGTGCTTGATAGCGTCATTCTAACTTTACCCTATTTTAGTCAACAGATAGCGCAAGATGAGTATGAGCTGGATTCTATCTTTGGAGAAGGTAGTTTCACGTTGGAGATATCAGAGTCAAACCAGTTCTTAAGACCTATAGATCCCGGTGAGAATGGTGAGTTCGAAGAAAATCAGATCTATTATTCTGACCAGTTGAACGATTTTCTGCCTAACATCAACACGAACGATCCCATATTCACATCAGATGTGATAACACCATCGGATTCTACAGGCGTTAAAGTATTGTTCGATCAGCTGTCCCAGGATGTCACCGATACGCTTGAGCAATCGCCCAGGATTCGATTGAAACTTCCCAACGATTTCTTTGAAGAAAAAATATTGAGCAAGGCCGGTAGCGAAGAACTTGCCTTTGGTCAAAACTTCGTTAATTATTTTAGAGGTATTTATATCAAAGCTGAGCAACAATCCAGTGAACCAGTGATGGGTATTTTTAACCTTGACCAGCCAGAGGCTGATATAACCCTATATTACAGGTCTATGAGGAATGCTCCATCATTAGACCCGGAAGCTGAAGATTCTCTGATCGAAACGTTCAACAAATTCAACCTGAAGTTCAATGGTATCAAGGTGAACCTCTATGACAAGGAAGAGTCAATAGACCTTTCAAATCCCGACACGGTCAATGGTGATGAAAACCTATACTTGCAAGGAGGTCAAGGTTCAATGGGCGTTCTAAGACTTTTTGACGGACCAGACAGCGATAATGATGGGGTTTCTGACGAACTAGAAGAACTGAGAAGTGAGAACTTATTGATCAATGAGGCCACGTTGCGTCTTTATGTTAATGAAGAGATCGCTCCTGGAAGCGTGAACAGAAGTAACAGGATATTCATCTATGATCTGGATAATAATCGACTACTGATAGATTATCAGATAGACCCAACGGCATCGCCCAATGCCCCTGATCAGTCCAGAACGTTACATTTGTCACCCTTAGCTGAAGATGATCAAGGTGAATTCTATAGAATAAGATTAACATCCCATATCAACGATATCATCAACAATGATTCAACAAACGTCACACTGGGTTTGAACGTTTCTCAAAATGTTGAAAATTCCCGTTTATTCGATGTGAGGGACTCTGAAACAGAAAGGATAGAAGGGCTGCTTGAAACATCGTTGACCACTCCAAGAGGTGTCGTTTTACACGGAACACAATCTAATAATGAAACAAAACGCCTTAAACTAAGTATTCAAACAACAACCAATAACTAATCGATCATGTGTGGAATAGTAGGATACATAGGGAAAAAAGAAGCCTACCCTATTTTGATAAAAGGCTTGAAAAGACTTGAATACCGTGGATATGATAGTGCCGGAGTGGCACTTTCAGACCAGAACGGTATTCATCTTTGTAAGACTAGAGGAAAAGTAGATGACCTTAGTGCAAAGTGTGAACACCTGGAAAAATCACCCCGGATAGGACTTGGTCACACACGCTGGGCAACACACGGAGAACCTAGTGATGTGAACTCACATCCGCATTATTCTAATTCCGGAGACCTCGTCATCATTCATAATGGAATCATAGAGAACTATGATCCGCTCAGAAAAGAATTGATGAACAGAGGATATTCATTCACCTCTGAAACAGATACTGAAGTCCTGGTGAATCTGATAGAGGATGTCATGGTCAATGAAGAAGTGAAATTAGGAAAGGCTGTTCAGGTCGCTCTCAACCAAACAATAGGCGCCTATGCCATTGCCGTAATGGACAAGAAGAAACCTAATGAGATCGTTGTCGCCCGTTTAGGAAGCCCTTTAGCGATAGGGGTAGGCGATGATGAATATTTCATAGCATCAGATGCCACGCCGTTCATTGAGTACACAAAGGACGCGATCTACCTGAACGATGGGGAAATGGCCGTGCTTAGAACTCATAAACCACTCAAGATAAGGAATATAAAAGATGATTCCCTGATTGACCCCTATGTTCAAAAACTACAAATGAACCTGGATCAAATAGAAAAGGGCGGATATGACCATTTTATGTTAAAAGAGATATTTGAGCAGCCTTCTGCCATTGCTGACACCTATCGCGGTCGTATGTTAGCTGATAGGGGTATCATCAATATGTCTGGTATAGAGGACAATCTTGATAAGTTCAGGAACGCAAAAAGGATAATAATAGCGGCTTGCGGAACGTCATGGCATGCCGGCCTCGTTGCCGAGTATATATTTGAAGATATTGCCAGAACGCCGGTAGAGGTGGAATATGCCTCTGAGTTCAGGTATAGGAACCCTATCATTGGAGAAGGTGATGTGCTGATCGCCATATCGCAAAGCGGAGAGACTGCTGATACCATGGCGGCCATAGAGATCGCCAAACAGAACGGAGCTTTTGTTTTTGGTGTATGTAACGTAGTGGGCTCATCTATATCTCGAGCCTCTCACGCAGGAGCATATACACACGCTGGACCAGAAATAGGAGTCGCTTCCACGAAAGCGTTCACGACCCAGATCACCATACTCAGCTTAATAGCCCTTAGAATAGGAAAAGAAAAGGGGAACTTGTCCAAAACAGAATATTTCAGTTACCTCAGAGAATTAGAACTTATTCCTGATAAGATCAAGAAGTCCCTCGTTAGCAATGACCATATCTATCTGGTCGCTGATGCTTATAAAAATGCGAAGAACTGTCTTTATCTGGGAAGAGGGTTCAACTTTCCAGTGGCGCTGGAAGGAGCCTTAAAGTTAAAGGAGATATCCTACATCCATGCAGAAGGATATCCGGCGGCCGAAATGAAACATGGACCTATCGCGCTGATTGACGAAGAAATGCCTGTTGTGGTTATCGCAACGAAACTAGGTCATTATGAAAAAGTAGTGAGCAATATTCAAGAGATCAAATCCCGAAAAGGGAAGATCATCGCTATTGTTACAGAAGGTGATGAACAAGTAAAAGAAATGGCGGACCATACGATAGAAGTGCCAGAAACCCATGAGGCCTTTACGCCTTTACTGACCACGATACCACTTCAGTTATTGTCTTATCACATAGCAGTAATGTTAGGGAGGAACGTAGACCAGCCTAGAAATCTCGCGAAATCGGTGACCGTAGAATAAACAAAATTTCCACTTAGAGAATTAGCAAAAAAACCTATATTTGCAAAAATTAAAGTACAGCTCTAAAACGTTGTAAAAAAACTATCCATGGCTAGATCAAAAGGCAAAATAGCACAGATCATCGGTCCGGTGATCGACGTATCATTCGAGACGAAAGAAGACCTCCCACAGATATATGATTCATTAGAGGTTAATAAAAAAGACGGTACAACTTTAGTATTAGAAGTACAATCTCATATAGGTGAGAATATGGTCAGGACCATTTCCATGGATTCAGCTGACGGTCTTCGTCGTGGATACGAAGTTGAAGCTACGGGAAATCCGATAAAAATGCCGATAGGTAAAGATATTTATGGAAGGCTGTTCAATGTTACTGGAGATCCAATAGATGGGATGGACAAGTTGCCCAAAGAAGGTGAAGAGGGAATGAAAATCCACAGGGAAGCACCTAAGTTTGAAGACCTTTCCGTTTCCACGGAAGTTCTTTTTACGGGCATCAAGGTCATCGACCTCATCGAGCCTTACGCTAAAGGAGGTAAGATTGGTCTTTTTGGCGGTGCTGGTGTTGGTAAAACAGTCCTTATACAGGAACTGATCAACAATATCGCCAAAGGTCACGGTGGACTTTCAGTGTTTGCTGGAGTAGGAGAGCGTACCCGAGAAGGCAATGACCTGTTGAGAGAAATGCTGGAATCTGGAATTATCAAATATGGCGATGATTTCCTTCATTCTATGGAAGAAGGCGGCTGGGACTTAAAAAAAGTCGACAAATCCGCAATGAAGGAAAGTAAGGCTACATTTGTTTTTGGACAAATGAACGAACCGCCCGGAGCGAGAGCAAGAGTTGCTCTATCAGGATTGACCATTGCCGAGTACTTCAGGGATGGTGCCGGAGAAGACCAGGGAAAAGATGTGCTCTTCTTCGTTGATAACATCTTTAGATTTACTCAAGCAGGATCTGAAGTTTCCGCCCTATTAGGACGTATGCCATCCGCCGTAGGTTATCAACCAACATTAGCTACGGAAATGGGGGCGATGCAAGAAAGGATCACCTCAACAAGAACAGGTTCAATTACATCAGTTCAAGCAGTTTATGTTCCGGCCGACGACCTCACAGACCCGGCACCGGCAACGACATTCTCCCACCTGGACGCAACAACCGTCCTTTCCAGAAAGATTGCAGAACTGGGTATCTATCCAGCCGTTGATCCATTGGATTCTACTTCAAGGATCCTATCTCCAGATGTCATAGGTGAAGACCATTATAATTGTGCACAGCGAGTTAAAGAGCTGCTTCAGCGGTATAAAGAACTACAGGACATCATCGCCATTTTAGGGATGGAAGAGCTTTCCGAGGAAGATAAACTGGTCGTAGCTCGGGCAAGACGAGTGCAACGATTCCTTTCTCAGCCTTTTCACGTTGCTGAACAGTTCACCGGGATACCTGGAGTTCTGGTTGATATTAAAGAAACGATCAAAGGTTTCAACAAGATAATGGACGGCGAGTTGGACCATCTTCCCGAGGCTGCTTTTAACCTTAAGGGAAGTATTGAGGATGCTATAGAAGCAGGAGAAAAAATGCTTCAAGAAGCTTAATATTTTTTATCATGTATTTAGAGATCATCACGCCAGAAAAAATATTGATCAGCCAGGAGGATGTAACTGATGTTAAAGTCCCCGGCGTTCTAGGAGAGTTCCAACTTTTGGATGATCATGCTCCCATCGTATCCGTTTTAGAGAAAGGTCATATTTTCTTTAGTGATAAAGTACAATTACCTGAACATGAACAAGATCAATTTGGTCATGATAACGGTAAGTATTCTTATCCGATAAAGGGTGGCGTCATAGAAAATAGAGGTAATAAGACGGTCATCTTAGTAGACTAACACATATTAAGAGCGATAACTTTTTTGAAATAACAGGTAGACGTGATACAACCAGCACCGCCTGATTCTTCAAATAAAGGTCTTGATCAGTATCAGTCTTACATGAAGTACATCATCATACTACCATTCAAGCCCGCTTTTTTAGCAGATAGCTGAAATATCATTACCTTAAGGACCTTTATCCATCAAATACTTGAAGCTTTAATAGGCTCATTATTTTGAAAAATATTACGAAACCGATTTTGACCTCTGGTATTAAAAATATCAATAGTATCTAAAACCTGAAGGGTGTCTTACCATCAATCAATATTTTCCAGGGCTTATTTCAAAGTTTTTTCTTTCAGTCACATTTCCCTATTAAACACGCTATCGCGAGCTTAAAAGACAAGCCTTTGACCCTAACATTCAGCTATATGGCCATGGATGATAAAAGCTTAGAAAGACCCATAAAGACCGAAGACCACACTACTTTTTTTTTGCACACCAGAAATTTTTATATATTAGCTCAAAATTTCTAAAACATTAACTTTTAAGACAAACAACAATGAGAACACTATTTTCAACTTTAATTATCGCAATTTTGTTGGTAATGTTCAACCAGCCATCCTACGCGGTTGACATCACAACGGATACAGCTGTATCAATGGTACAAGATGCTGGAGCCGATGCTGCTTCAGCTGAAGAAGGTCGAGGTTTCACCCAGGAGCTCAAGAAAAGGTTTATAGAAGGTGGTCCCGTTTTCATGGGAATCGTTCTTTTATGCCTGATACTCGGTTTGGCCATAGCCATTGAAAGGATCATTTATTTGAACTTTTCGACAACGAACACTAAGAAATTAGCCAATAACGTAGAAGATGCGCTTGATAGCGGTGGTGTTGACTCTGCAAAGGAAGTTTGTAGGAACACGCGTGGACCTGTTGCGTCGATCTACTATCAAGGACTTGATAGAATGGACGAAGGTATCGAGGCGGCTGAAAAAGCTGTTGTTGCGTACGGTGGAGTTCAGATGGGTCAATTGGAGAGAAATGTATCCTGGGTTTCATTGTTCATCGCAATTGCACCAATGCTTGGTTTTATGGGAACTGTAATAGGTATGATCAAGGCTTTTGATAAAATTGAAGCGGCTGGTGATATGCAACCATCATTAGTTGCAGGAGGTATTAAAGTAGCCCTTTTAACGACTGTTTTCGGTTTGATCGTAGCTATCATCCTTCAGATATTCTATAATTACATCATCGCTAAGATAGACAGCATTGTAAATGATATGGAAGATGCATCTATCAAGCTGATAGACATGTTAATAAGAAACGATAACTCAAAATCTTAATTAAAAGACTATGTTGAACAAAATTCTCACGGTCTTAAAGATCGTCATCGGTTTAGTAGGTGCAATTTTCTTTTTAAGGATACTTATGGCCGATGGAAATGCACTTGAAGTAGATACTGAACTGCAGAACAGCTTACTTTCACCTTTTATAACGCTTGCTTATATTGTACTTGGGCTTACCGTAGTCCTAACCCTTGCTTTTTCGATCATAGGTATTGTGAAAGGTAACATCAAGAAAACGCTCTTGACCATAGGAGTATTTGCTGCAGTAGTAATAATTTCATTCTTTTCATCCACTGGTGAAAAGATAGTAACGAGCGATGGAGTCATTTCTGCTTATGCCAGTCAGTGGATAAGTGCAGGACTCACGATATTTTACGTATTATTAGCTATTTCGATATTAGCGATAATCGCATCAGGTGTTATTAAAATAATAACCAGTAGAGCTTAGATCATGGCAAAAAGAAAAGCACCGGAAGTAAATGCAGGTTCGATGGCAGATATTGCTTTCTTGCTGCTAATTTTCTTTCTGGTAACAACAACTATAGAAACGGATAGCGGGATAAGTAGACAACTGCCACCTATCAACGATGAAGAACAAGACCCTCCACCGCTAAAGGAAAAGAACATTTTTATTGTCCTGATCAATAGTAATGGAGAACTACTTGTTGAAGATGAGAAGATGGAGATTGAGAACCTGAAGGACGAAGCGAAACGTTTTCTGGATAACGGTGGAGGAAAAGGAGATGAAGCTTGTAACTATTGTAGAGGTCCTGGTGATCCCAAGTCATCCGATAATCCTATCAAAGCCGTTATATCGTTACAAAATGACCGTTTGACGGATTATGGTGTTTACATCACTGTGCAAAATGAACTCGTAAAAGCCTACACCGAACTGCGCAATAGAGAGGCAAATAGGCTTTACGGAAGGGATTTCACCGCGATGGTAGAAGATTACAAGAACAAAGCCGAATATGAAGGTGATGTAGATAAACTCAAGGAACGTATCGAGACCGTTAAGGATATGTTCCCGCAGAAATTATCTGAAGCAGAGCCTAGTCGATCAAATTAGATAACTTTAATATTATTAATTATGTCGAAGTTTAAAAAGAAAAAAGGGGGTGATACGCCAGCTATATCCACAGCATCATTGCCGGATATTGTATTTATGCTGTTGTTCTTTTTTATGGTCGTTACCGTACTTAGAGATACTTCCATAAAAGTACAACAAGATCTTCCCTATGCTGATCAGGTAGAAAAGTTAGAAAAGAAGAACCTTGTGATGTACATCTATGCTGGAAAGCCCTCAAAAAGGTATCAGGGACAATATGGCGATGAAGCGCGAATACAACTGAACGATAAATTTGCCAGCGTTAAGGATATTCAGCAATATATTTATGAGGAAAGACAAAGTAAAAGAGAAGAGCTGAGGAATATGCTCATCACCTCATTAAAGGTAGATCAGGAAACCAATATGGGGCTTATCTCTGATATTAAACAAGAGCTGAGAGAGGCTGAAGCTCTCAAAATAAACTACACTTCAAAAGAAGGTGATGCTATTCAAAACATGAAATGACACCTCTCTTTTAAAAATTTTCAAACATCTTCTTGGACTTGCCCGGGAAGATGTTTTTATTTGAAAAAACTCAACTATGAAACTTAGATCGACCACTATTTTCTTACTGATGCCCTTATTATTCTTTACTTTTAATTCAGCATCATCTCAGGAATCTAACATCAGCTTTGGTCCAAAAATTGGAGCAAATTTTTCAAAACTGGATTATGATAATCCTGAAGCATCTGAAGAATCGATAACAGGTTTAACGGCCGGCCTTTTCTTAGAGTTTGGTTCTAAAAGGGCGTTTTCTTTTCAGGTCGAATTGCTTTATTCTGAACAAGGTGCTGACCTGGACACTGATCTGCCAGCATTAAGTCAAGAAGTGGAACTGAACTACCTTCAAGCTCCATTGTTGGGTAAATACAGGTTCCTAAGAATTTTTAACGTACATGCTGGTCCTCAATTTGGTTTCCTTACAAGTGATATCGATTCTGAAGATCTTGCCATTGAGAATGATGACCTTGACGTATCCGGTGTCGCTGGTGTAGGTGCTGAAATAGGTAAATTAAGAGTTGATCTTAGGTATCACTTTGGCTTTACGGAATCCGTACAAATAGATAACTCAGAAGCTACCAACCTTTATTATTCTGTAACGCTGGGCTATAATTTATTTTAACCCAACCATTGATTCCAGGGTATCCTGGAAAGCAACAACAATAATCCTATTGTATAGAATATCGCAAGTCTTTTGAACTTGGGTTTTGAAGAAACTTGTTTTTTATGCTTAGAGTAGCCTATTGTTATCAAGATGATGCTTATGATCATAGTCGAAGGATGCTCTATTACATAAAGACGTAGAATTTCATTCTTCATTAGCTTTCCCATACCAATTTTAGTAGCTTCAGTAAAGTAAGGCGAGATAAATAGTAGGATCAAACCTATCAGGAATTGCAGATGCGTAACGATAAGCGCAAACAGGGCGATCCTAAAGTCCCTGGCCAAATAAGCTTTGTTAGAAAAGTACTTTATCAAAGCATTGAACGTTGCTATTACAACGATTAATACGACCAAATAGGCCCAATAGGAGTGAAGGTATTTTACTGCTTCGTACATAATATATTATTTTGAATTTTTAAAAAACAATGCTTTGAGCTCAGTAGCGTCCTCCGGATTCATCTTCTTTGCCAGGACCAAACTTAGTTGTTTCCGCCTTAGTGCAGCCTCGTAGCGTTCCTTCTCAAGATCTGTCTCTGGTTTTACCTTAGGTACGGGAACAGGATTCCCCATTTCATCTACTGCTACAAAAGTATATATCGCTTCATTTGCCTTTAAGCATCTGCCGCTTTCCCTGTCTTCTATCCATACATCAATGACGATTTCCATTGAAGTCTTGAAAGTGCGCGAAACTTTAGCTTCTACAGTAACCACACTTCCTAGTGGTACGGCCTTATTAAATGCAACATGATTTACGGAAGCCGTTACAACAATACGTCTTGAATGTCTTCTTGCTGCTATGCTGGCTGCTCGGTCCATACGCGCGAGCAGTTCGCCACCAAAAAGATTATTTATAGGATTCGTTTCACTAGGTAGGACCAGGTCTGTTACTATGGTCTTAGAATCAGTAGGAGTCTTAACTTCCATCTATAATTTTTGCAAAGATAGGATTTGTAATGTTAACCGATTCCTAAAATTCCTTTACTAACAACCATGCGTTCTCATCCTGCTGACGTTTTATCTGCTTGAGTTCCTGAACTGCTTTTTCTTTTTTTGAAAAACTCCTAAAATTGACTTGATGCAAACCATACTGATTTTGCCCTAACAACTTACTTTCAAATCCTTTTTTTCTAAGTTGGCGGGTCTTTTTAAGGGCATTTTCTTTTTGCCTGAACGCTCCTGCTATGATATGATATCTCTTTTTTTCTTCTTGTGTCTCCTTATTATTAAGCTTAATGTTCAACGTTGGCAATGCAGTCTGCAATTTAAAGTTAGCGGTTTCCAGTTTTTCCTTTAGTGCATTATCGTTCACACTTAACGCATCCTCACTTTTGTCAGGGGCCGCATTTTGATAGATACCATAACTTATACTTCCCGTCAGGGCAACAGCTAACAGACCTATCGCAGCATATCTATAGATCTTACCCAAGCCGTGATCTTTTTTAATGTTATTAACATGAGGTTCTTCTACTGGAGTAATTTTCCTATTGTCACCTACTTCTTTTGTTTCATTTTTGGTAATATGTAAAGGTTTTAGGCCAAAAGTATCCTTCCTCAATGAACGGTCTTCTGGATAGAATCTTAAAACCCCATCTTGAGTCTGCTCGAATCTTCCCAATTGATCTAATATTACCTTTTCTTCCTTTTCCAGCGTATACCATAGGTCATCAACGAACGAGCTTACTTCCTTATTTGCTTGTTCGTAGGAGATATCATGTGCTTTAGAGATGCTATTGATCAGTAGACCATCATCGCTTTTTAGCTGTGCATTGAAGCTAAGCTTCCTTTGTGGCGGATAGAACACCTGGGTGGTTTCGTGATATTGAGAAGGTTTGTTCTTGGCCAGAAACGCACCAAATCCAGGCAGGATCACACAATCAAACCTGTAAAGCAGTCTTTCAAGTTGTTTTTCTACCATTGTATCTTATTGTAATGCTATTTCGAAACTTCCCTGAGTTATTTCTATACCGTTCTCTGTAGTAAAAGAGAAGCTACCTGAAGCTTCGTTGTCATTGAGTATATCGATGGTTAAAGTTCCCTCTATTGCTGATTCAGTATTGCCACCTTGTGTGTAAGTAGCCGTTTGACCTCCGTCAGCGGTAATGTCATGATCGCCAGTACCCAGATCGGTAGGCATCGTAATATTAATGAAGACATCAGCCTGACCTCCTATGATCGTTAACGTATTATTTGCAGTAGAGCTTTGTATGGTCTCTGCGTTGAAATCGGAGCCATCTACTAAGGCTTGAAAGTTCTCATTGATGATATCATCGCCTCCATCATCACCATTTCCACCACCTGTATCGTTCGGTTCTTCAAAAGGCACTTCAAAGAATACTCCTTTCTGGAAATTAAGTCGCTCTCCAACTCCATTGAGGCGTGCATCAAAAAAGAAATTACCGGTAACACTGTTTTCTGTGATCTTTTCTATTTCTATTCGACCACCTGTGTTTTCTCCCTGGGTGATGAAAATTTGTGAATCCAATCCGAACGTAGCCTGATTATCATTATCGGCCGTGATCTCATATATACCAACTTCAGGTCTTGCTACTTGTAGTCTTACAGTTTCCGTTGATGATCCTTCTATCACTAACCGACCACTCTGATCGATATGAGCACTGGACATGGTTGACCTAAAGAAAATGTCATTATACAGACCTTGTATCGTTTCATTTCCATCCTCGATGTTGTCTGAACAACCAGAGAACAAAATAATCAACAGTAAAATATTCAAATAGCGCATAGCAGATAATTGTTATAACAAATGTATAATAAAAATATAAACCTTGAGCTACAAATCAAAAATATCGTTCTATATTTGCACATTCAAAATTAATAACCGAAGTCTAGAACTTCAAAATTTAATCTATATGCCTGTAAAGATAAGACTGCAAAGACACGGAAGAAAAAAACGTCCTTATTTTTGGATCGTAGCTGCAGATTCCCGTGCGAAAAGAGATGGTAAGTTCCTGGAACAATTAGGTGTTTATGATCCACAAACGAATCCGGCTACTATTGAACTAGATGTGGATAGTAGTGTTAAATGGTTAAGGAATGGTGCTCAGCCAACCGATACTGCTAAAAGGATATTATCCTATAAGGGAGCCTTGCTTAAGAAGCATCTGCTCAAGGGTGTGGACAAAGGTGCTTTTGATATGGAGGAAGCTGAAAAGCGATTTAATGATTGGTTAGCCGAAAAAGAAAACAAAGTGCTCTCCAAAGCTGAAAAGATAAAAAAAGAAAAACAAGAGGCTAGAGAAAAAGCACTTGAAGCGGAGCGCGAAGTGAACAAAAAACGAGAAGAATCTTACGCTCCCGAGCCAGCTGATGAACCTACGGATGATAGTGAGGAAAGTCCACAGGAAGAATCAGTTCAAAATGAAGCTACGAACCAACCTTCTGAAGATAATCAAGAAGAAAAGCAATAATCTAATCGCTTTTTCTTATGAATAAAGTAGATTGTTTTTATCTAGGAACAATCACTTCTAAATATGGCTTCAAAGGTGAGTTGCTGATTTTTTTGGACGTGGATGAGCCTGCAGAATACGAAAGAATGGAATCGATGTTTGTCGAGTTTGGACAAAAATTGATTCCATTTTTTATTACAAGTAGTCAATTTCACAAAAGCCACTTATTAAGGGTAACCCTTGAGGATGTCGACGGTGAGTTAGATGCAGATGAACTTCTTGGGAAAGATATTTATTTACCTCTCGACAGACTTCCCGAATTGCCCGAAGATGAATTTTATTATCACGAGGTTATTGGTTATACAACCTCAGATAAGCATTATGGTAAGATAGGAAGGATACAAGCCATCAACGACCGTTCACCTCAAGCTTATTTTATTATTGAACTTGGCAAGGACAACATACCAGTTCCTATTATCAGGCAATTTATTGAAAAAATTGATAAAAAGAATGAACATATTACCTTTGATCTTCCGGAAGGATTGATCGCTATGAACTTGTCCTAGGCGATCGTTTCCTGAACTTTCGATAAATAATATATCCCAAGCCGCCCATTAGTAGATAAGGAAACGCCATCAAATAGACTATTCCGTCGTTTATGGCTTCTGCAGCACCATTGACAGCGTTGGACTCAAGTGCAGCTCTACACATCGCACATTGCGCATCAACACCATAGGGTGTGATAAGGATCGATAGTATTATAAGGAGAACTATTTTTCTCATAATTGCGAATTTAATAATAAGGTTGCATGAAAACATAAACTAATACACCTGTTACGGCTACATACATCCAAATAGGGAATGTGTATCTAGCGATCTTTCTGTGTTTCTGGAATTCACCCTTAGCCGCTCTGTATATCGTAAACAAGACCAAGGGAATGATAATCCCTGACAAGATGATGTGTGAAATCAGGATAAAATAATATACCGGAACGGTCCAACCTTCCCCACCATAAGATACAGGATCATTACTGATCTTAGATATCACATAGCTTACCAGGAATATGATGGAAAGTAAAAAAGCGGTCATCATAAAATTCCTGTGTAACTTCATCTTTTTTTGCCTGATCATTACGTAACCAAATCCCAAAAGTACCGCCGTTGATCCATTTAAAACCGCATGAAAGAAAGGAAGAGTGCCTACATCAATGCCAAGAAAGTTATACCTCGTATCCAAGTTCATCAATACAATGACTATCGCCGGAACCAGTAAAGATAGCCCTATGATAATGGGCACTCCGTACCTATCAGATGTGGAGATCAATTTATCGCTCATAACAATTTTTTAATATCTTTTATTAACCAGTCTATTTGTTGTTTACCTCTATTGGTTTTTTTGCTGTTATAAGGTGTTGCGCCCTCGTAGTAAACTATAGGATTTCCCTGTTCATCACGTCTTGACCTTAGATAACCGTTTTTGTCTATTAAAGCAAAAAAACCAGAATGTTCAAAACCACCTTCAGCTTTTGAATCTTCTCTAGCATATAAGGAAAAACCTTTCCTTGCCAAATCATATATCTTTTTCCTATCTCCGGTCAAAAGATGCCAATTTGCATGAGTGATGTCGTTTTCTTGAGCATATCCCTTCAAAACCTTTGGAGTGTCATTCTCAGGATTGATCGTAAAAGATGCGATCGCAAAATTAGGATTGCCAAAGAACTCGTTTTGCACTTTTACTAAATTTTCGTTCATGATAGGACAGATCGTAGGACATGTGGCAAAAAAGAACTCTACCACATACACTTTGCCTAAAAGGTCTTTGTTCGTGATCGTATCATTATGTTGGTTGATCATTTTAAAATCAGGAACCTTCCTTTTACTTTCTCCTGCTTGTTTGATGAACGCCAGCTCATTTGAAGCGTTCCTGGACATGTACTCGCTGACGACCCATATACCAAAGATCAAAACGATAAATGATATGCCTATGTAGGAGTATTTTTTCATTCGTACTTATCGTTCTTTTTGAGTGCTAAGCGATATTCTGCAAGGATGATCTTTACATCATCTACCATTTTGTTGTCTAATTCTGCAATAGAAGACATATCATATGCATATTTTATCCCTTCATCTTCATCATTTTCTCTTCCTCTTAGGTAGCCATCTTTACCCACTATGAAAGCATGGTCACTAGAAAGGTCATTTGATAATTTCTTGTCCGTACCTAATGCACTAAAGACGGCTTTTATACGATCAGGTTCAAGCTCTACGAACTTCCATTTGTAAGCATCAGATGTTTTATTGATCTGATACTTGAAAGAAGATACTTCATCTTGATGACCTGGGCTGATGAAACTTATGAACTGCAGGTCATTAAAGTCTTTGTTCTTATCATAGATCTTCTCCTTTAAATTAAAGGCCAGCACTTTTGAAGTATCTATATCCCTGCCAAAAAAACTAAGAATTGAAATATTTCCTTTGAACCTCAAACTGTCACCGTTCATGCTTTGAAAACCATTTACATTAACAGGGGCATCGTTCAATCTGGGTAATTTGATAAAATTGTTCACGCCACTGGCAAAGAACATATAAGCTAAAAGCGGCAATATGAACAATGTGCCTAAAACAAAATATTTTTTTTTATTGTTCATACTTACAAAATTAAGGAAGGATGCAAGTAATCCTGCCTTTTTTATAACCGATTTAACCTGATATCAGCTATTTTATCAGAGATTCCACTTGATGTGCGAATCGGTGTAAACGTCCTCGATATAACCTCCTTCGATAAGCAATATAGCAACAAGGTAAATGATGAGGAAAACCGATGTCCAGACGACTGCTCTTCTTAAACCACTTGATTCATGTTCCATGTGCATAAATGCCCAGGTGATGTAATAAGCTTTGACTATGGTCAGGATGATGAAGGTCCAGTTCAGTAAATGGAGGTCGATGAAGTTGGTCTCCACCATGAAAGCCGGTTTGATGATGCCCAAAACAACTTCTACGAGGGTGACTACGGATAAGATCCCGAATACATACCATATACGCTTAGTGGCAGATGATCCCTGGTTTGTGCTTGCGTGTTCAGCCATGATTAATTTTTTTTTATTTATACAAGATAGAAGAAGGTGAAAACGAATACCCAGACCAGATCGACGAAGTGCCAATAAAGACCTACTTTCTCCACCATTTCATAACTTTTCCTTTTTTCATAGGTATTGACCAGTACATTGAGAAAGATGATGATCAATATCAAAACACCTGATAAAACGTGAAAACCATGAAAACCGGTAATGAAGAAAAAGAAATCCGCGAAGAGCGGCATTCCATATTCATTATGTTTCAAATTAGCACCCTGAACTACACCTTTGCCTTGTTCATTTAATTTTGCTAATGAGGCTTCACGACTCAATATCGTTTTTTCGCCATCTTCATTGTTCTTTAATGTCCTTATTTGCAAGTCATCGTTACTGGCAAATCCATCTTTGATCTCCTTGATAGTGAACTCAGGAAGTGAGCTCTCAGATTCATACCATAGCCCCTCATTTTCTTTCTGCACGGATCTTATCCCTTCATAGTTAGAGGCAAAATCTTCCAGCGCCACGCGTTCTCCTTCACTATCGACGAATTGTAGAATATTACCACCGCTTGTCTCCACTGCGCCATAATCTCCCTTGATGAACGTTTTCCACTCCCAGGCCTGAGAACCTACGAAAACTATACCGCCAAGTATGGTCAATGCCATGTAAGTGACGACCTTGTTCTTCTTCATATGATGCCCTGCATCAACAGCAAGTACCATTGTTACAGATGAGAATATCAGTATGAAGGTCATTAAGGCCACATAGTACATAGGAGCTTCTATTCCGTGTAGGAAAGGAAAGTGGGTAAATACCTCATCGGCGATAGGCCATTCACTACTGTATTTGAACCTTGAAAAACCATAGGCGGCAAGAAAACCTGAAAAGGTCAATGCATCGGATAAAATGAAGAACCACATCATCAATTTTCCATAACTAGCCTTGAACGGTTCGCTTCCACCACCCCAGGTTTTTCCTTCAGTTCCGGTTTTTGCTACAGTTGTATCCATATTCATCTATTAATGCCACAAAAATAATTAATTTCTTTATCTAAAGAAAGTTAAAAATAAAAACAATAAGATCCATAGAACATCAACAAAGTGCCAAAAGGTGGCCGCCAGTTCAAAACCCAAAGGATGTTTTGGGTTATATTTGCCGGCTAACTGTTTGATCAGCAACACGCTAAGACTGATCATGCCAGCTGCCAGGTGGGCTAGGTGTAATACTACCAATATATAGATATAAGATGATTTAACAGAACTGGACTCGCCCGTAAAATAATAACCCTGATCGATGATAGCATTAAAACCTTGTATCTGTAATAGAATGAAAACAACACCTAATGCAAAAGTTGCTATGACCAAAGATGAAGTAAGCATTCGTTTTTGACCTTTAAGCGCTCTAAATGCGCCTATCAGACATAAACTGCTCAAAACGATGACAAGCGTACTCCAGGTAAAAGCATCCGGGAGCTCCAGGTTCGCTTCCCAGTCGGGTCTGCTCTTACTTACTACATAAGCACTGGTCAAGCCGGCAAATGTCATAGTAAGACTTACGATACCAAACCATAGCATCATCCGCTTCGCGTTGCGCTTCTTTTTCATTTGAACTTCGTTCATATCCATACTCTAAATGTTTTATCCACGACATAAACTATCTGGATCAATGTTATGTAACTTACGCTGGCTAACATGAGCTCCTTTGCGGCTTTCTTTGTTCTTATCCTGTACAGCCGTACCGCAAAATAGATCAGTGTGATCCCAAATAGGAATACGATGACCGCAGCTACTGGACTTAGGAGCAACCTGCCTGTGAGACCTAATGCGGGTATGACCGATATCAAGACCGTCCATATAGAATAGAGAACGATCTGTAAAGCCGTTGATGCATCTCGTTTCCCGGTAGGCAACATAAAAAACCCACCTTTTTCATAATCATCGTATAACCACCAGCCCAACGCCCAAAAATGAGGAAATTGCCAGAAGAACTGTATCATGAACAACGTTCCCGGCTCTATACTAAAATCTCCTGTTGCCGCAACCCAGCCCAGCATGAAAGGAATAGCGCCAGGAAATGCCCCAATGAAGACTGATAAGGGCGTCACCTGTTTCAGAGGCGTGTAGATACTGGTATACAGGAAAATGGAAATAGCTCCGAACAAGGCGGTGATAGGATTGATGATAAACAACAGGTATAAACCAAGTAAGGTCATCAAAAAGCCGATGATCAGGGCAGTTTGCACACTCATTCTTCCAGTGGCCACAGGTCTGTTAGCTGTTCTTTTCATCAGGGAATCTGATCTGCGCTCTATGACCTGATTGTAAACATTGGAAGCTCCCACCATACAATAACCGCCTATGCTCAATAACAAAAGCGTTTTGATGTCCAGGGATTCCGCCCCGAGCAAATAACCTGCCAAAGATGAAAAGACCACGCTCATAGACAATCTATGCTTGGTCAGTACACCAAGGTCTTTAACTATGAGCATCGGTAAAGGTTGAGATAAGACTTTGGTCAATAACAATTTACTTTAAACATTTGCAAAGATACTGCGATCATCCAGTTTACACCATTTGAAAAAGCGTTAAAAGTCCACCAAAAAAACAACTTTGCATTAACTAACTTTTTATTTTCAAACGCATTCCGGGTTTGATAGAGGCATTGCTCAAATTATTGGCACGTTTGATGTCCTTCACGGAAACTCCCGGGAATTTTCGGGCTATTGTCCATAACGAATCCCCATATTGTACGATATATTCCCTTTGATCCGATGCGATACTGCCTTTATCATTCTTACGGATGATCAATCTCTGACCAATGGCCAAGCGTGATGAGCGAAGTCCATTCCATCTTTTTATCTCATGGACACGAACACTGAACTTATTAGCGATCTTTCCTAAGAAATCTCCGCGTTTTACTCTATAAACGATCGGTTGGTCCCTGGTCTTTTTCTCTTTTTTCTTTTTCTCTACGGCTGCATAATAGTATATTTTCTCCTCATTGCTAACGAAGCTTCCGGCTGCACGTATCGGTAAACGGATATATTGCTTTTTATGATCATAAAAAGGGATTACCCCTTTATAATAAGATGGGTTCAAATATTCGATCATTTCTTTCTCTACGGACAAGCTTTCAGCTAATTTGGTCATATCGAGCGATCTTTTTATTTGGACCGTATCGGTAGCATATCTGAACACGGGCGGTTTTCGGTATTCTATTCCATGTTCATCAGCAAATTCAAAAAGGTACAAGATCGCCAGGAAAGATGGCACATAACCTGATGTTTCGCGTGGGAGGAAATATTTGATATCCCAAAAGTCCGTATTGCCACCACTTCGCCTTATCGCCTTGTTCACATTGCCCGGACCAGAGTTATAAGCGGCAAGTGCCAGGTTCCAGTCATCAAATATTCTATAAAGGTCTTCCAGGTATTCCGCGGCGGCGGCCGTTGCCAGTTCCGGCTGCATTCTTTCATCCTGATAACTGTTCACCGCTAATCCATAAGCTTTGCCGGTTTGATACATGAACTGCCAAAGCCCTACCGCTCCGGCGTGAGACTTTGCCTGAGGATTGAGTGCTGATTCCACCACTGCGAGATACTTCAGTTCTAAGGGTAATGAACGTTTGACCAGAGCGGATTCTATCATAGGAAAGTAAAAATCCCCAAGAGAAAATATCCGCTGAAAATAGGCCTCATCCTTCGATAGATAATAGTTGATAACACTGGCCAAATTCTTGTTGTACCCTATGTTAATGGGCGTTCTTTTATCGATCTCGGCCAGTCTTTTCCTTAGCACTTTTTCAGTAACTTCACGTTCCAGCTCGATATAGGAATCCCTATGCACGTCACTTTGCATTTTCTTGTAAAGACCCTTATCCGTAAGCAGTTGTAAATACGCGGAATCTATCTCAATGGCACTGATATGCGCCTTTAGGGACAGCTTAAGGTTCTCATCCTTTTCAAGGAAGGTATCAGGCTTCTGTGCATGGACGAAACCACTGATGAACAAGCTAATTAAGATGAGTCGATAGATCAATACTATTTTTTTGCAAAATTCGCCTAAAATCTTGAATTGCGGATGCTTCCGTTAAATAATTACAAAAATAAATTCAAGCGCATAAGCTACAAAACGCAAACTGCTATTTTTGCGCAAAAAGCATAAAATGCCTTCATTCCATTCTCTAACCATCGACCGATTAGAATATCCAACCGATGAATCCGTCAAGATAACATTTGATATCCCTGAAGACCTTAGCGATGAATTTTCTTATCAAGCAGGTCAGTATATTAATCTACAAACCAACGTCAATGGGGATCAGATCAGAAGGTCCTATTCGATTTGCTCAGCCGAAGAGGAAGCTTTGAGCGTTCTGGTCAAGAAGATTCCGGACGGTGTTTTTTCGCACTATGCGCTAAACCGGTTAAAAGAAGGCGATGAACTAGAAGTGCAAGCACCAGAAGGAAAGTTCACCTTATCTACAGCCCTTGCCGATCAGGCGCTTATGGCGTTTGCCGCGGGAAGTGGTATAACGCCCATCATGTCCCTGATAAAAACCCACCTTAGCAATAGCGATTCCAGCCGATTCATTCTCGTTTACGGAAACCGATCTCCTGAAAAGACCATTTTTAAAACCGAGATAGAGCAATTAAAAAAAGAATATCCCGACCGATTTTTTGTGCAATATGTATTTAGTCGGTCTAATGAAGAGGATGCCATCTATGGTCATGTTGATGCATCGGTCGTTAATAGAATGCTCAATAAAGTTTATGCCGATCTTGACATCAAAAAATTCTACATCTGCGGTCCGGAAGCCATGATCAACACCGTCGCGGACCTATTAAAAGAGCGTGGCTACACGAATGAACAGGTAGCTTTTGAACTTTTCTATGCCGCTGATGATGATAAGAACGCCGCAGAAGCTTTAGACGGAAAAACACAGGTTAAGGTAATTCTTGATGATGAAGAACATGAATTGACGATGGACCAAAAAGATGTGATCTTAGATGCTGTTCTCGATAAAGATATCGACGCACCTTATTCCTGCCAGGGCGGCATATGCAGTAGTTGCGTGGCTCTACTCAAAGAAGGTGAAGTAGAAATGAAAAAAAATCAAATTTTGGCAGATGATGAAGTAGAAGAAGGCTTGATTCTGACCTGTCAATCCCTACCCAAGTCGTCACATATCGTGGTAG
>CAJXLO010000015.1 GCA_913056525.1 uncultured Psychroflexus sp. | reverse complement strand
GAACATAATTAAGAAAATCTATCATCCCAAATACTTTCAATTTCTTCTAAAGATTTGTTTTTAGTTTCCGGGATCATTTTGTTAGTAAAAAATAAAATAAATATGATAAAAAATATAAATACATAATATGGTAATGAGCCATTCCAAAGTTCGCTCTCGTTGATCTGGCTCTCTGTTATGATAGGGAAAGATTGAGATACCATATAATTTGCCGCCCATTGAGCAGCGACTGCAAATGACATAGCAACACTTCTGATATTATTTGGATACATTTCTGAAAGAACTACCCAAACGACCGGACCCATCGACATGGCAAAAGATGCGATAAATAACAAGACACCTATCAGTGATATTAGTCCAATTTGATCGATCTGTAATGAGATGGCTAAAAATAAAAAGCCGGTTAACATCCCTATACAACCTATACTTACGAGTTTTTTTCTCCCTAATTTATCAATAGTAAACATGGCGACTAACGTGAAAACAAGATTGATGAATGCCAATAAAACTTGCTGTTGTAAAACATCATCTTTGCCATATCCTAATGACTTTTCAAAAATATCAGAGCCGTAATAAAGTACTGCATTGATACCTGTAAACTGTTGAAGCATTGAAAAGACAACTCCTATTAAAATGATTCCAATAACAGGCTGTTTCCAATGATTTACTTTTAATACCTTCTTTTTATCTTTATCGATAGATTCTAATATTTCAGCATTGACCTTTTTAGCTTCTACCGGTTCATTGATCTTTTTCAATACTTCAAATGCTTCTTCTTTTCGTCCCATAAGATGAAGCCACCGCGGACTTTTTGGCACAAAGAACAATAAGATGAGGAAAAGCAAACTGGGACCCAGCTCGCTCCAGAACATCCTTCGCCAGCCGAGTTGAATGTTTTGCGCTTCGCTCAAGTTCTTCCCAATATAATAAGTGACCAAAAAGACGATAAAAAAACCAACGACGATACCCAATTGATAGAAGGTCACTAATGAACCTCTTCTTTGAGGTGGTGAAACTTCCGCAATATACATGGGAGCACACATGGATGCGATTCCTATTCCTAAACCACCTATAATTCTAAAGACCACAAGAAGATCAACTGATTCCGGTAAGAATGAAGGAATCCCGGATCCCCATGCTGATATACTGAACAATAAGGCTGATAATATCAATGAACCTTTCCTACCTAAGGCCATACTCAATTTACCAGAGGCAAGTGCCCCGACTAAACAGCCCAATAATGCGCTACCTACGACCCAGCCTTTCATTCCAGGGTCCAGATCGAAATACTTGCTTAAAAAGAACTGAGCACCATTGATAACACCAGTGTCATAGCCGAAAAGTAGACCTCCTAAAGCAGATACTATCGTAATTAGAAGAAGATATAGTTTTTTGTTCATAAAATAAATCAATGGACTAATGTAATGACTTATTTTCTAATTGTAATAATTATTTTAAAGAAATACCGTTTTTGTATAGGTAAATAATTTTAAAATCATCTCATTATAAAGCGTTTTTGATATTTTTGTTATCATGAATATTCTGTGTAGAGGTGGAAACTTATGAAAACAAAGGCATTTGTAAATTGGAGCGGTGGCAAAGATGCCTTATTGGCACTTTATCATAGTGCGTATGAGGCTGATCATATTGTAGACCTTCTTTTTAGCGTCATCAATGAAGCCTCAGGAAATGGCGCACTTCACGAAGTGCCCTCCAAGCTTTTAAAAGCTCAGGCTAAAGTTTTAGGCCTTGGGATCACCTTTGCTAAAGTTCCGGATAAAATAGATAATAGAACTTATCAAAAGATCATTCAGGATAAATGCGAACAGTTTTTTGAAGCTGGATATCGATCATCGGTCCATGGCGATATATTCCTTGAAGATGTTCGTTCTTTTAAAGAGGAACAGGTTAAGAGTACTGGGTTAAAGCCTATTTTTCCGCTTTGGAAAAGACCTACGGAAAAGTTGGCAACAGATTTTATCGATCTTGGTTTTAAAGCTATCGTTGTCTCATGCGAGGCATCTAAATTGGATAGTTCATTTTGTGGACGAGCATTTGATCACGAATTCTTAAAAGATCTTCCTGATGAAGTTGACCCTTGCGGAGAAAATGGTGAATTCCATACTTTTTGTTATGATGGTCCTTTATTTAGGAATCCGGTCGATTTTGACCGCTTGGAGCTGAGGTCTATCAAATTTCCATCACCGTCGGGCGATAGCAGCGATCATGAAATCTGGAATCAGCGGATAGCATGAATTTGAGGGTGAACTGTGCGTTTAAGTGATTTGAATTCACTATTTTTAAAAATTTAATTCTTGCATCTTTTATCAATGCCAGATAATTCTAAGCACATCTTTAGTTTATACCAGGTTTGTAAGGACATTGAAAAAACCCTTGATAAACGCTACAAATATGGTTACTGGATCAAAGCAGAGATCAATAAGCTTAACCATTATACACGCTCAGGTCATTGTTATCCTGAGCTAGTAGAAAAGCGGTCTAACAGGATCGTAGCGCAAATTCGAGCTGTTATATGGAAGACGGATTTTGAACGCATTGAAAAAAAGTTCAAAGCGGTAGCGGGCGAACCCCTGAAAGATGATATTAAGATACTACTGTTCGCTTATGTGGATTATCATCCGCAATACGGGTTATCTTTAAAGATCAGGGATATAGATCCAAATTATACGGTAGGCGACCTTATGCAGGCTAAACAAAAGTGCCTGGAAAAATTAAAGGCAGCATCATTAATGGATAGGAACAAAGAGTTACGGTTACCTGTTCTTCCGCAGCGTATAGCGATCATATCCGTTGAAACCAGTAAAGGTTATGCGGATTTCATCAATATACTGGAACACGCGGAAAAGGAACAGAACATCGGTTTTTTTAGATTTCTTTTTCCGGCTATCCTCCAGGGCGATCGTGCCATAAGGTCCATCCTCAGGCAATTGAATAGGATAAAAAAGCTACAACATCACTTCGATCTTGTTGCTATCATTCGTGGAGGCGGCGGAGAAGTGGGGCTTTCCTGTTTTAATGATCATCAATTGGCTAAAAGCATCGCTACCTTTCCCTTGCCCGTATTTACAGGAATCGGGCACTCTACGAATAGAACGGTAGCAGAGATGGTATCTTATTATAATGCGATTACACCGACAAAGATCGCCGAATATTTGATAGCTCCGCTTAAAGAACAAAAACTCGATCTGGTTGAACTTCAGGAAAAGGTGTTCAATTCGTCCCAGTATCAACTGAATGAACAAATGCAACAATTGTATCATCTCAAGAAATGGATGCATAATCATAGTAAGAACCAATTGCGCAAGCAGACTAACCAGCAAGAACAGCTCTTACAAAAGGTCCATGTCCACTCGATGTTCCGGATCAAGAACGAAGGTCATCATTTGGAGCACTCTCGGCATCAATTGGGCTATCAAACATCAAAGTTAACAGCAAAAGCATCGGACCTGGTTAGGGAACAAAAAATGCTATTGAGAAAATATACTGGTCGATCGTTAGAAAAAGATCAGGAAGAACTTGAAAATTTCAGGAAGGCGGTCAGATATTTACATCCGGACCAGGTATTAAAACGCGGCTACAGCATTACGCGAATGAACGGAAGGTCTATAAAACATTCCAGTGAGGTTAAGCCGGGCGATCAGTTGGAAACGGTTTTATTTGAGGGAAAGCTTAAAAGTACAGTCAATAAGAAAAATAATAAGGATGAGTGAAGAATTAAGTTACACGGAAGCTTTCCAGGAATTGTCAGGGATAGTGAGCGACCTGGAGGAAGGTGAAATATCGGTTGATGAGCTATCAGCAAAAGTAAAACGGGCGTCTCTATTGATAGATATCTGTCAAAAGAAATTAGCAAGCACAGAAGAAGATGTAGAACAGATCCTTAAAGAAATGAAGCAGACTGATGATTCAAAGAAAGATGGGATGGAAGGATGAACGAATCTTCATCGGATCGAGGGGAAACAAATTAATAATTTACGGTAGGGGTTTTTTATCTGTTAAGAATATTGATGATATTGTAATCCTTAACATAATGCATCGACTTAACTCTTATATTAAAACAAGATATCATGTCAAAACCCGATTTTTCAAAGTTAAAGGCCATATTCGTCAATTGCACGCTTAAACGATCACCTGAAACAAGCCATACCGAAGGTCTGATGCAGGTTTCTAAGAACATTATGAAAAAGGAAGATGTGCAAGTAGATGAGATGAGATTAGTAGACCATGCTATTGCCTTTGGTGTTTATCCTGATATGAAAGAACATAACTGGGAAAAGGATGAATGGCCAGACCTTTTTCAGCGTATCTTATCTGCTGATATTCTGATCATAGGAACCCCAATTTGGCTTGGTGAGAAATCTTCTGTCGCTCAGTTATTGATAGAACGCCTATACAGTATGAGTGGCGAAACTAATGAAAAAGGACAATATCTTTATTATGGCAAGGCCGGCGGATGTATCATCACCGGGAATGAAGATGGCGTAAAACATTGCGCGATGGGATTGATGTATGCCATGCAACATATAGGGTACAGCATTCCTCCTCAAGCCGATGCTGGATGGATAGGAGAAGTTGGTCCCGGCCCTAGTTACCTGGACAGGGAATCCGGAGCCGCTGATAATGACTTCACCAACAGGAACACCACTTTCATGACCTATAATCTACTTCATCTGGCAAAAATGCTAAAGGACAATCACGGTTATGCTACTTATGGTAATTCACGGACAGAGTGGGACCAGGGAAGCAGATGGAGTTTTGAAAATCCCGAATATCGATAGAGAAAAATTTAGATAACGTTCTTGATCATTCAACCAATTTAAAGAAACCCATATGTGCCGAGCGAATAACCACTTCATAGTAGTCTTCATTCTTTTGATGACCTTAAATTTATATGCCCAGAAAACTGAAAGTTCATCAAAAATCGTTCAGGAAATATTTTTAATAGGCGATACCGGATATTCACCAGCTAAGATGAAAGCGAAAGGTTTACAAGCCTTAGAAGCATATATTGATAAAAACGATACCCGAAATGCACATTTGGTATTCCTGGGCGATAATATCTATCCGAAGGGAATGCCACCTGCGAGTGATAAACTAAGATTTGATGCGGAAATACGTATCGACCATCAATTGGACATCGCCAGAAAGTTTGGTGGGAACATTACGTTCATTCCAGGGAATCATGACTATTATGCAGATGGACTTCCAGCGGTAAAAAGACAGGAAGCTTATATAGATGATCATTTTGATCAAAAAGACGAATGGTTACCTGAACCCGGATGCGCTATTGACGGCAAGAACATCGGGGATGATGTCTATTTGATCACCGTTGACTCCCAGTGGTTCCTTACTGATTGGGATAAACATCCTAAGATCAATAAGGATTGCCACGAACTTCAGACCCGCGAAGAGTTTTTCATTGAATTTGGCACGGAGATCAAAAAAAACCAGAACAAGACGGTTATCATCGCCTTGCACCATCCATTGTACTCTAATGGCATCCACGGAGGCAAGTTTCCTTTGAGGAAGCACATATTCCCTGTAAGTCTACCACTACCAATGCCTGTTATCGGTACTTTGGGCGTATTCTTGCGATCCCTGGGTGGAGCATCAGTTCAGGAAGTCCATAATGCCAAATATCAGCAAATGAAAGAACGTATGTCAGCTATTTCAAAGAAATGGGACCACGTGATATTCGCTTCAGGTCACGAGCATACATTACAGTATATAGAAGATAATGGTGTAAAGCAGATCGTTTCAGGATCAGGTTCAAAGAGCAGTTACGTGACCTTAGGGAAGAACGGAAAGTTGGCTAGCTCAGAACAGGGTTTTGCCCGTGTCAAGGTGTTTGATAATGGTACTTCTACGGTTGATTTTTTCAGTTTACAATACGGAGAGCTCACAAAATTAGCAAGCGAACCTATCTACGAAGCCTTTGCAGGATATGACACTTCAGAATTGCCGGATAGTTTTGATCGAACAATACAGGCAAGTATTTATGATCCATCAGAAGAGCCGGACAATTCAAAGTTCAGGGAAAGTATCCTTGGAGATCATTACCGCAAGCTTTATTATCAACCTATTGAAGCTCCTGTTGTGGAATTAGACACACTGTATGGAGGACTAAAACCTGTTCAACTGGGTGGCGGAAACCAAACCAATTCACTTAGGTTCATAGATGACCAAAAGAGAGAATATAACTTAAGGGAGATCAGGAAGAACTCGACCCGTCTTTTACAGACCAATCTTTATAAAGACCAACTATTAGAGGATGAGTTCAAAGATACGGCCATAGAAGCTCTGGTAGATGATATTCTTACGGCTTCTCACCCTTTTGCTTTCATGACCGTTCCTACATTAGCTGAAGCTGTCAACGTGCCACATACGAATCCGGAACTCTTCTACGTGCCAAAACAAAAAAGACTGGGCAAATTCAATAAACAACATGGCAACTCCTTATATATGATAGAGGAAAGGCCTGAAGAACATTGGTTAGGCCTGGATTCATTTGGTAGTCCCAACCATAGTATAGAAAGCTCTGAGGATTTCTACGATCATATCCGCAGGGATGAAAAATACCGTTTAGATGAAGTAGCTTACATTAGAGCACGTGTTTTTGACATTCTGATAGGTGATTTTGATAGGCATATGGACCAATGGCGCTGGGCCGAAACTGAGAAAGAAGATGGGTTGCATGTCTTTCATCCCATCCCACGCGATCGCGATCAGGTCTATGCTAATTTCGATGGCGGACTATTTAACACTTTAAGGACATTTTCCAGTTTTCCAAGGATCTATCAGTCCTTTGGTGATGATATTGACCATATTGATTGGTATTCTTTCAACGCACACACTTTAGATCGATCTCTATTAAGAAATAAAGGCAGGGATGAATGGCTGGAACAGGCAAAGTATGTTCAACAGAATATCACACCTGAGATCCTGGAAAAGGCATTTTCTAAAATGCCGGAGGAAGTTAGCGGTCCGGCCAATGAAAAATTAAAGGAAACTTTGCTAAAGAGGAAGCAAAATCTTATACGGATCATTGATCAATATTACGATGTTATCGCTGAGCATGTAATCCTTACGGCTACGGACAAGGATGATTATATAGACATCCAACGTATGGCTAACGGGAATACAAAGATACAGATATGGCGCAATAAAGATGGCGAAAGAGAAGACCGCATCAGTCAACGTGAGTTCGACCCTGAGACTACTAAGGAAGTTTGGGTCTATGGCTTAGATGATACGGATACTTTTACTGTTAAAGGAGATCATGGTTCTTCCATAAGGATACGGCTCATAGGTGGCCATGACGATGATGATTTCCTGATAGAAAACGGAAAAAAGATCGATATCTATGACTTTAAAGAAGATGAAAAAGCAAAATTAGTAGAAAAAGGGAGCTATCATGGCACAGATGCTTATGGAAAAACCCGCTTTCTCAGGAACAAAAAGATATATACATCCAAGACCAATATTCCTAAAGTTGGGTTTAATCCGGATGATGGCTTTTTGATAGGAGCAAACTTCAATTGGACCAAATATGGGTTTATTCAGGAACCTTTTACCCAACAACATCAGTTTAGTGCCGGTTATTATTTTGCTGAACAAGGCTATGACCTGAACTATATCGGTAAGTTCTCCGGCTTGTTCAGCGATTATCAAGTGGTTACTGATCTTAGGTTCACCAGCCCCAATTATGTAAGGAATTTCTTTGGCATAGGTAATGAAACCGATAATCCAGATGATGAGCTGGATAGGGATTTTAATCGTATCCAGTTGGAAAGTATCATTGCATCGGTAGGATTAGAGAAGGTATCGGGTTATGGAGCAAAGACCGGTTTTGGCATCCGTTTTGAAAACAGGGAATTAGAAAGGACAGATAACAGAGTATTGGATATAAATGCTGATGAACGATTAGCCAATGACAAAGATTTCTTTGATGATAAACAATTCCTAAGCCTTTACGGTTCTTACAGTTTCCATAACCTGAATGATGAACTTCGACCTTCCAGAGGAGTTGACTTTCAACTTTCCACAGGAGTTACTACTAACCTTGATGATACTGATAAGAGCTTTGTTTATCTGAACCCGTCATTGACGTTCTTCCATCCCTTGAGCGCTGATGAAAGATTGGCCTTGAAAACATCGGCCAGTTCACAGGTCAATTTTGGGAACTCATCGAACTATGAGTTCTATCAGGCGGCACAAATTGGCGCAGATTCAGGTTTAAGAGGATTTCGCGGTCAGCGCTTTACCGGTGACCAGTCGCTTATAGGAAGTGCGGACCTACGTTACGCTTTTCCGCAGTTCAAAACATCTTTAACGCCCTTACAAATAGGTATCCTGGGTGGTTATGATATTGGTCGCGTTTGGGTCAATGACCAGGATTCTGAAATTTGGCATGACGATTATGGTATGGGTACCTGGATCAACGCCGCAGACCTTGTTTCCGGTACTTTTAATCTATTCCACAGCGATGATGGTTTCTGGTTTACTTTTGGTCTGTCAACGAGCTTTTAGAACATCCAACGGTAGATGAATAGTTGCACTTTCCATATCGATCGCATCTAAATGGGCGGTCATGCTATTTTTCTCATCTACTAAATGAATGTGCATGTTCGTTCCGTGATGAGTGAATATTCCATGATCATCATCAGAAAAAAAACCTACCAGGGTAACATCCCTATCCGTTAAACGAGTTTTATATTGACCAATATGTGCGTCTTGAGGAGATTTGACATCTACGCTGTCCGGTAAGTTTTGTATGTGAACATTTGCTTGCCTAATATGGCTAGCAACGGTAAAACCAAAAGCTTCTGCATCTTCCCTGATATGCTCAGTAATCCAATCTTCTAATTGATCGATGTTCTTCACTTTCTTAGGAACTTCCATTGGCTCCAGGTCTTTTTCATAACTAAAAACAAAAAAGGGTGCACTTACTTCAGTATCGATATGCGTTACTATACTAGAATCTTTTTCATTAAAGGATGAGCTATAGGTCTTTCCCCTCAGCAGGGTTATTTCTCCTTTCATCTTTGCTATTGGTCCTAAACCTAGCAATCGCTTGTTCTTTTGTAAAGTATCAATAGCTATCTTCCCGCTCAGATCTCCTTTCATCATAACTCTCTTCATAGCTGAAATTGCCTGAACGCCTTTTGATGGCGAAGGATTATGTTCCTTACCTTTTCCACAACTGTAAATAAGCAGACTTAAGAAGCATAGAATGAATATTGGTCTCATCGATCGTTTAAGTTTCCGCAAAAATAAAACAATTGGAGCCAATTAAAACTTGTATTGTTACATTTGCATAAATCAAATAGGCATGGATACCATACGCAACTTTTCTAAGCTTGTTGTCTTCAGTTCATTGTTGGCATTATTAGTCGCTTGTGGTGGCAAGAAGGTAGCGGTACAGCAACCACCAGAACGCTCAAAAGCCATGGCAGACTCTGAAAAAGAGCTTGCCAGGTCAGCGCAAGAGAATATGCTAGAGGTCAATCCTATAAGGCCTTCTAAGTTCAATAACAAAGTAGAAGCCTATATACATAGATATTCAGATATCGCTCAACAGGAGATGCGGCTGTACGGCATTCCAGCAAGTATCACCTTAGCTCAGGGTATTCTGGAGTCTAATTCAGGGAAATCCCGATTGACAACACGTTCTAATAATCATTTTGGAATAAAATGTAATGGTTGGAAAGGAGACAAGGTCTATCATGATGATGACGCCAGGGATGAATGTTTCCGCGCTTATTCTAGACCGCATTATTCCTTCCGCGACCACTCGCTATTCCTTTTTCAGCGATCGCGTTACAGGTTCTTGTTCGATTATGACATGGATGATTACAGGTCGTGGGCTAGAGGCCTTAAAAAAGCCGGTTATGCCACCGATAGGAAATATCCGAAAAAATTGATCAAGTTGATAAAGGATTACAATTTAGATACATTTGATAAAGAGGTGATGAAAGGGAACTTTGACCCTAAAAAGACCCGAAAAATAGATAGACCGGAGCGTTATACCGTAAAAAAGGGCGACACCTTATACAGCATTTCCCAAAGGTTCAATGTATCGGTTGAAGACCTTAAGCAATTGAACCAACTGAACAGCAATAATATTGAAATAGGGCAGAAGCTTTATTTGAAACCCTTAAAATAAGAACATTTATGCGCTACGAACGCAGCAGCCAATTATTCAAAGCCGCTCAAAAAGTAATTCCAGGCGGAGTCAATTCAGCAGTGAGAGCCTTTACCGGAGTAGGAGGCGAACCTTTCTTTGTAGAAAGGGCTAAAGGAGCTTACCTCTATGATGAAGATGGTAATAAATATATCGATTACATATCTTCCTGGGGTCCGATGATCTTAGGTCACGCCCGACAAGAAGTAGTTGATGCCATTAAGGAAAGAGCAGATAAAGGAAGTTCTTATGGAATTCCTACTGAGCTAGAGACCAGGATCGCCGAACTGGCGGTAAGCATGGTGGAAAGCATTGATAAGATAAGATTTGTTAATTCCGGTACGGAAGCATGTATGAGCGCCGTAAGGTTAGCGCGAGGCTACACCGGGAAGGATGGGATCATTAAGTTCAAGGGGAATTATCACGGTCATTCCGATGCCTTCCTTATTCAGGCTGGAAGTGGTGCGAGCACTTTAGGAACCCCTAATTCACCAGGCGTCACTCAGGGAACGGCAAAAGACACCTTTGCCGCTGATTATAATGACCTGAATAGTGTTACGCAGATCGTACAACAAAATAAAGGTGAAATAGCCTGTATCATCGTAGAACCTGTTGCCGGGAATATGGGTTGTGTGCCGCCCAAACCTGAATTCATCAAAGGACTGCGCAAGTTATGCGATCAGCATGATATCCTTCTTGTATTTGATGAAGTAATGACAGGATTTCGACTGGCCAAAGGTGGTGCGCAGGAATTGCTTGGCGTACATCCCGATATCACTTGCTTTGGTAAGGTCGTAGGTGGCGGTTTACCGGTAGGAGCTTTTGGTGCTAGAAAAGAGATCATGAGTTGTTTATCTCCTGAAGGACCTGTTTATCAAGCAGGTACTTTGAGTGGCAATCCTATAGCCATGGCCGCTGGTTATACTACCTTAAAAATACTGAATGAAGATGATGGCATATATGAACGGCTGGAAAAGAAAACACAATATCTTAAGGATGCGTGCGATAATGTGCTCAACCAGTATGATATTCCTTACCAGATCAATCAAATAGGTTCAATGATGTCCGTTCATTTTTGTGAGAATGAGGTCGTTGATTTTGATACGGCGACTAAAGGTAATAATGCACATTTTCCTAAAGTTTTCCATGCCTTGATGGATCAGGGTATTTATTTACCGCCAAGTCCATTTGAAAGCTATTTCCTTAATGATGCCTTGACCTACGAAGATTTTGACAAAACAGCAATCGCACTAGATAAGGCTTTGAGCTCACTTGGGTAACTGACGGTCGAACTTGATGATCTCGCTTTTTTCTCTAGTCTGTATCCGGCCAAAAAGATGATTTGCGCTTTTATGGAAATTTTGATAGATGAGATCATCATCATTACCTAGGTAGAATATTTCTCTTTTCTCTATATAACTGAATAGTATCGAAGGTATACCGAATATGGTCAACTTGCCGTCTATTTGGAAGCCGCCTTTGGTGAGCTTTCCTTTGATCAGCTTCGTTTTTTTGGTCAGTCCATTGCTGTAAGTGAGTTTAAGCTTTTCGTCACTTAAGAATTCAAACTCTATCTTTTCCAGGTATTTATATGCATCTTTGATACCAAATAACTCCTGAAGTTCTTTATATTCGTCAGAATGATAAAAAGGATCGATGAAATAAGTACCGTTCATTAAATGCGTCTGACCATCATATAATGAAACCACGCCGTCCTTATAACTTTTGAAACTCGACTTACAACTGGAAATAAAGATTAGTAAACCGATAAGAAGGAATTTATATTTCATTATTGATGTCTAATAGTTCCTCTATATAATCTCTTTTATTCGATAAGCGTGGAATCTTATGTTGACCGCCTAGTTTATCATTCCTTTTTAGCCATTCGTAAAATAGTCCTTTTTTAGCGACATTGAGCTTTAATTCCTTAAGCGTCGTATCATTAGCCCTTTTTGCTTCGTAATCGCTGTTGACTTTTTGTAAACATACGTCTAAAGCTGCCTTAAAGGCATATTTATCCTCAGGGTCCTTTTCAAATTCGATGATCCATTCATGAGCACCCTTTTCCTTGCCTTCCATGAACACAGGACCTACCGTATAATCCTTAACGTGTAAGTTGAACTGATGGGTGACCTCCCGTAAGGCTTCTTCCGCATTTTCGATGATCAGTTCTTCTCCAAATACGTTGATATAGTGCTTGGTCCTGCCGGTGATCCTGATACGATAAGGGTCTGTTGATGTAAATCTTACCGTATCGCCTACCTGATAGCGCCATAATCCAGAATTCGTGGTGATGACTATGGCGTAGTTCTTTCCTTTTTCTACCTCGCTCAATGGAATGGCCTTTTGCTCCGGCGTTCCATAAACATCCATAGGGATGAACTCATAGAAGATACCGTAGTTGAGCATGAGCAACAGGTCTTTTGATCCGTTCTGGTCCTGACAGGCAAAAAAGCCTTCGGAAGCATTGAATATCTCGTAATATTTAAAATCCGATCTGGGGATAATATCTTGATACTCTTTTAGATAGGGATCAAAGCTTACGCCTCCATGAAAATAAACCTCGAGGTCTGGCCAGATCTCCAGGAGATTGGACTTACCGGTTTTTTCCAGTATATGGTTGAGCAGAACGAGCATCCATGAAGGAACGCCGGCCATACTGGTTACGTTCTGTTCTACGGATTCTCTTGTAATGGCTTCTAACTTCATTTCCCAGTCGCTCATTAGCGAAACCTCATTGCTTGGCGTACTGCTGAAACTTGCCCAAAAAGGACTATTGTCTATCATTAACGCAGAAAGGTCGCCATAGGATGTTCCTTTGTTCTTAAGGATATTCTTACTTCCGCCTAAGCGAAGGCTTTTTCCCGTAAATAAGGAAGCATCTTCATTATTGTTCAAATACAAACAAAGCAGGTCTTTTCCACAAGCATAGTGGTTATTTTCCAATGACTCCTGGCTCAATGGGATGAACTTGCTTTTTGCGTTGGTAGTACCGCTGGACTTTGCGAACATCTTCACTGGTGTTGGCCAGAAAATATTGTTCCCTCCTTTTCTCGATCGATCGATCATTTCCGCATAATCTTCATAGGTCCTAATAGGTACACGCCTTCTATAATCATCATAGTTCTTGATATCATTAAAATGGTATTCCTGTCCTATCTCTGTTTTTTTAGCTTTATCTAACAAGTTCATTAAAAGTTCTTGCTGAACTTCGTTAGGATATTTGATGAACAATTCCATCTGGTGCATTCTTTTTTTAAGCATCCAGGATGCGATGGAATTTACAATAGGTATCGGCATTTATATTATATTTACAAATGCGAAAAATAAATAAATATATTCAAAAACTAAAACGATAATGCACTACGAAGGCGTATTAAGGAAAATGCTAACTGAACACGCGAACCCTGTTCAATATCTGCTGAATTTCAAGGATGATCTTTTGATAATGAATCAATTGATAGGCAGGAAAATAAAGATACAATTTGATGGATATGAATGTTTGAACTGCCATAAGAACAAAAAGATCTTCCGTCAGGGTTTTTGTTACGATTGTTTTCAGTCATCACCTAAGGTGGGCGAATGGATCATGAAGCCTGAGCTGAGCAAAGCACATTTAGACGAAGAAGATAGGGACCTGGATTATGAGAAAAAAGTACAACTTCAACCACATATCATCTATATTGCCAATTCCAGTAACCCGAAAGTAGGTGTTACCCGAAGCTCACAAGTTCCAACCCGATGGATCGATCAGGGTGCGCACGAAGCCGTGATCATCGCCGAAGTGCCTAATAGATATTTGGCCGGTATTGGTGAAGTGGCTTTAAAGGAACATTTATCCGATAAGACCAAATGGAGACAAATGCTTCAGAACAAACGGGATGAGGTTGATATGATAGAAGTAGCAAAAGAAATGATACAATATCTTCCAGACGAAGTTAAGGAGCATGTCAATAAGGAGCCAGCTCTATGGCAAATAGAATTCCCAGTTAATTCTTATCCTGATAAGATCAAGAGCTTGAATTTAGAAAAGAACCCTGTCTTTGAAGGTGTTTTAAATGGTGTTAAAGGTCAATACTTGATATTTGAAGATGATACTGTTTTCAATATCAGAAATAGTGAAGGTTACGTAACGACCTGGGATGTAAGTATAAAAAAATCAACCTGACGCATGTCAGGTTGATTCCTAACCTAAAAATATATAATTATGAAAAATCAAAAATCTTGCTTGTCCTTGATGTGCTGCTTATATTGAGCTTTCTTTAGCTGTTCACGGCGGACAAATGAATCTTTTTTGTGCTCTTTTCGGTCACGAACTTCCTGAAGTACTTTTGTGTCCCTGAACTTACGCTTCAAACGTTTTAAAGCTCTGTCTATTTTTTCGCCGTCCTTAACTTTTACAACTAACATTCACTATTTTTTAAATTGGTTTGCAAATATAATAATTTATCTGATCGATGAAATCAATCTAATTAAAAAATTGAGGGTTTTGGATATCATCCTAAAAACGACCTGTTATCAACTCTGATCTCAACGCCGATAATGTTCCTCTCATTCATAACCAAGCTTTTCTATGTCCACACGAAATCTTTTACGTGCTTTGCCCATATCTTCATCCGTATAAAACTCCTGCCACTTATCCGGTAATTGCTTATCAACATGACCACTATTGAGCTTTAACAATCGCTCCGGTAGATCATATCTGTTGGCTACTCTCTTCCAATCATCCTCTATATTCTCCAGACGTCCGATGAAGTCCGGAGTTCGTAACTTTTTTCCAAATATACTGGCATGCTGACTTTTAAAATGCCGGTCTGCTGCATGGTCCGGTATTTTTACCACTTTGTTCAAAAAATCGCTGAATGGAGTATTGGCTTTAATGGTATACGGATAATCTTTAAAATAATATTCTGGAAAATCAGGGTCATCTTCGTAGAATAGCACTCTTTGTTTATAGCAGGAAACCAGCCTGGCCAGCGGATTCCTTACAAAGCAGATTAGGTCGTAATGGGAATAGGCCTTGATATGATCGCCGTAAAGTATGTGCCATTTAGGATTCCTGTGTATATCCAGACCTGATGGGAGCTCAAAATCAATGCCGATGCTTTTTCCTATCGTAGCTTTTATCGAAGTGCAAGCAACCTTTGAGATGATCTGGACTAACAACTGCTTGTCGTGTAGTACGACATACTCATTGGGATCATAAGCATATTGGCCGTATTTCAACCAGTTCTTAAAACATGTCTTTATAAGCTCAAAGTTCATCATATAGGAGGATAGTTAGTTCAAGTTCCCACATTTACCTCAAAGCGGAGTTCATATTGCTTTTAGGTTTGCCTTTATTTTCTGATAAGATCATAGATCAAGATTTCATTTTTTCTTTTTTCCACCACCTAAAAGATCGTTCAATAGGTCTTCTGCTTTGTCTTTGACCTTTTCTTTTTGTTGATTCTTACTTTTATCTTTATCGCCACCTAACAGGTCATTGAGCTTATCTTTGACTACATCCGTTGCCTTATCTTTTAGTTTATCCTTCTGGGCCTGAATGATCTGTTTCGTCAGGTTTTTTACGGCCTGCTTCATGTCAATATCTATGTTAGGGTTGTTCATGGCACCGCTGATGCTCACGGGAAGGTCTACTTTTATCTTATTTTTCTGGTCATTGCTTAATTGGGCTAATTTTCCACCAACTTCATTACCAAAATATTTGGCCGGTACTTTAAGGTCCAATTTATAGTTCATCTGGTTTGAAAAAGAATGACTTCCGCTCATGTTGACGCCTATGTCATCAATGGAAAAATCAAACGGCTTTACGCTCACGCTTCCGTTCTTCACATCAAGTCTGGCTTTTAAAGGGTTCAGGTTAAGGTCCTTTCCTTTTATGAAATCCAATTGTTCATCAAGTCGGTTGACGAGCTCCATTTTTTTAGGTTCTACACCTGCTTGCTGGATGTTCGCCAATACACTTCCCTGTAATTTTTCAAGATCGGGAGTAAGGTCATCTTTTAGGACGCCTGTAAGGTTGATGTCTGTCGAGAACTGACCATTGAGCACATTCATGATGGGTGCGAATTTCTGTAATGTGTTCATTTGGGCCATCGATTCCGTAATGGATATCAAGTTCAATTTTAGGTTAGAATCGTAAAACGGCGGTTGTTGCTTCGTATCCAGACTTGCATTTCCGCTTATACTTCCTGATAATGTATTGGCATGAATTTGAGTGATGTTCGCGATCTGGTCTCTTAAAGATAGTTTTCCACGCATATTCTTAAAGCTCATATTATCATAAACTACTTCATTAGCCTCAAAATCAGCCTTTAGTCTTATCCTATCAGGTAATTGAAGGTCTTCCGTCGCATTATTTTTCTTATTTTGACCTGTATTAGAACCATTGGTGGATGTTTTATTTTCTGTCTTGCTCATCAGTTCGCTGATGATGACCTTATTGGAACTTAAATTAAGATTACCGTTCAGTTCGCCATCCTGTAATGCATAACCTAATAGGTTTTGAAGATTACCATTGGCCTGGATGTCCGAACTTCCGGTGGTCATGGAAAAATTGTCAAGTTGCACGTTATCCTGTGTAAAGCTTAAGCTTGCTTTTTTTATGCTTAACAGCTGAGGAAAAAGGTCGGTAGCTAGTTCCAGATCGGTTGAAACGATATCGCCATTTGTTCTTATGGCGGTAAAGTTTTCATTTTCCAGGTCATACATTGTAAAACTGGCTTTAAGGTCAGCTTCCAGTTTCCCTTTGACATCAAGTCCTTCTTCCATCGGGTAGACTTGTTCAATGTTCGCAAGATTGACAGCACCCTTACTTTTGAAGTTGACCTTCACCTTATCGGTGAGATCGCCAAGTGCAAAAGTTGTTTCAAGCCGATCATTATTGATACTAAAGTCCATTTGTTTTCCGATAACTTTAGTATCCTCGATCAATCCAGTAGTATTCTCTATAAGGATGTCCAGGTTGATATGTTCGGCCTTTTTGGGTAACGATGGATAATCAAAGGAAGCATCCTTACTTTTCATCTTAATACTGAAACGCGGGATATTTTCATCGGATAATTCTCCTTTCACTTCCCCATTCACACTAAATTCCCCTGTAGTTCTTACTTCGTCCATTTTCTTTTGATAAGCTTCTGGTATCAAGGCTAGTAAGTTCTTAAAATCTGATGAAGGCGTGGAAAAACTGATGTCCATCTGGTCAGCATTATCGCCTAACTGATAATAGCCATCAAATGCTAAAGGGAGTTGATTGATAAGCAACTCGTTACCCAGGAATTCAAATTTCATCTTTTTCAGGTCTACCGCAAAATCAGACTCCAGATGTAGGTGGTTCCCGGCTAGATATACAATGCTATCCTGCGCATAAGAGACCATGGCATCTGTCTTGGTCTTGAGTGTAAACTGGTCTGTCGTAAAGTCTCCGCTTCCCTGATGTTGGAATTCTTTTATCCCGATGTCCATTCCTGATGCCGAATCGATATAATGCAACTCGCTGTTGCTGATGGCGTAATCGTGCAGCGAGAACCTGAGCTTTGATCCCGTTGAAGTTGTATCTGTTGAAGTGTTATTTCCAGTCGATTCCTTCGTAATAAGATAGTTGACCTCTCCGTTCTTATCAGAGGCCAATTTTATGTAGGCCTTATCGATATTGAAATATTCTATGCTAATATTATCATCGAATAAGCTAGTAATTGGCATTCCGGCCTTGATGTCATCGGCGGATAATAAAGTATCCCCAAGAAAAGGTCCATCATTGTTGACCACACTTAACTTCTTGATATTTAATCTTGCATCTGGGAAATCGGCCAGAAGGCTCAGGTCGAGTTCCTTCCAGCTCACTTCAGCTTTGAGCTCTTTGTTCACGTTCTTAAGTAACATTTGTTCTAGATCATCCTCAAAGATGATCGGTAGTAAGAAAAGTGCGGCGATGAGCATTAACAGTACGATACCAGCGATACGTATTATCTTTTTCATTTTAACTATTGTTTAAGAACGATCAATTACTCTTTTCTTCGGCTTGTGTTAATTTTATTTCCTCATTAGGTTTTAGGTTGAACTCCTTCCTCAACCAAAAAACGATAAGATACAAAAAAGGCGTATCTATCGCGGCGATGAGCACTTTAAATAAGAAACCGCTTAGCAGTAGGCTGCCAAAAGATTCCCATTTAAGTTCACCAAAGATGCTTAATAAGAAGATAACGGAAAAAGTGTCGATAAATTGAGATAGGAAGGTGGAAAAGTTGTTTCTCAACCATAAATATTTCCCATGGGTCAATCTTTTCCAGAAATGATAGATGCTGATGTCCACATATTGGGCTAGAAGATAAGCGGTCATGGAAGCGCCTACGGCGATTCCTGTTGAACCAAAGACCTTGTGGAAGAGCTCATCACCCAGGGGAGAATCTGCTATCGCTGGAACAGCATCTGCTAAAAGCACGATACCTAACGAGAACAAAGAAGCAAATATACCGGTCGTAACCACTTGATTTGCCCGCTTCTTACCGTATATCTCGCTGATGCTGTCGGTAATAAGGAATGTAATAGGATATGGCAGGACTCCTACGGATATCTCAAAAGTGTACAACCCAAAGAAATCCCAATGGAAGAACTTCTTGAATATCAGATTAGAGGCCACCAGCGAAGTTATGAACAATGCTGAAAGTACAAGGTAGACCCTTAAGGCCAGGCTTTGATGATGATGTTTTTCTAACGAAATGGTGCTTTAATTTGCCTGCAAATGTAATACCTCCTATTTTTGTAGGCTTTTAAACAGAGCGGTTTTTAACCTGTAATTTACAAATTAATTCATCCTATAATTTGATCCGATCAACGCTAACATATATCGCATTGGGAAGCAATCAAGGCGATCGCGCAAGATATTTACAATTATCCATTGATAGGATATTCGAACGAATAGGAGCGGTGATCTCCCTGTCAGACGTTTATGAAACGCCAGCTTGGGGCTTCAAGGGAGATGCCTTCCTCAATGCCTGTATAGCGGTCAGAACCAATTACAATGCGGAAAAAGTGTTGGAAAAACTTCTGGGTATAGAAGTAGAGCTCGGCAGGAAAAGAAGTAATGCTACCGGTTATGCAGACCGGGCGATAGATTTGGATATCATCTTCCATGGCGATCTCACTATTTCATCCCGCGAACTTCACGTGCCACATCCTCAACTTGCGCATCGCAAGTTCGTGTTGTATCCTATGGCAGATATCGCGTCAGATATCATCCATCCTATAGATAAAGTGACCATCAGTGAAATGCTAGAACAAACAGCGGATGATTCTGCGATACGTAAAGTGGATGTTAGATTAAATAGACCGGAATTGCCAGAGCTACCCGTCAACTATCTTGTCATAGAAGGTAATATAGGCGCAGGAAAGACCACGTTCTCTAAGATGATAGCTGAAGATCAAAAAGCTAAATTGTTCCTGGAAAGGTTCCATGACAATCCGTTCCTACCTAAGTTCTATGAAGACAAAAAACGATATGCCTTTCCACTGGAACTTTCATTCCTGGCAGATAGGCATCAGCAGCTAGTAGAAGATATTGGTCAGTTCGATCTTTTTAGAAAGTTCGCCGTAGCGGACTACGATTTCTACAAATCACTGATATTTGCACAGGTTACTTTGCAAAAAGATGAATATCAATTATTCAAAAGATTGTTTGAAGTGATGTACAGGGAATTGCCCAAACCCGACCTTTATGTTTACTTTTATCAGACCACAGATAGATTGTTAGAGAACATTCAGAAAAGAGGTAGGGATTATGAGCAGAGCATAGATGCTGACTATCTAAGGACCATACATCAAGGCTATATGCAATTCATCAGGCAACAAAATTATCTTAATACAAAGGTGATAGACCTATCAAAGCTTAACTTTGTAGAGAATAGAGAAGATTATATATCTTTAGTATATCAACTGCTAAATGCAATCCCATAGTCAATGGCCAGGAACACCGTGAACATACAGAATAAAAAAGCACGCTTTAATTACGAGCTTTTAGAAAAGTTCGATGCAGGTATAGTGCTGGCCGGAACGGAGATCAAATCCATCAGATCAGGTAAGGCTTCGATCGCTGAGAGTTTCTGTGAGTTCAACAATAAAGGCGAGTTGTTCGTAATCAATATGACGATACAGCAGTATTCGCATGGGAATTATTTCAATCACGATCCCAAAAATTCTAGGAAACTACTCCTACAAAAGAGTGAACTACGCAAACTCCACAAAAAGGTGAAGAACACCGGATTGACCATCATACCGCTTAAAGTTTATCTGAACGAACGCGGATTAGCTAAAATGAAGATCGCGCTGGCCAAAGGAAAGAAGCTCCACGATAAAAGACAGACCTTAAAGGAACGCGAAACAAAACGCAAGCTTGACCAGGTAAAAAAGGCTTTCAATAACTAGCAGTCCCTTTATTTAACTTGCTATTCATAGAGGAGAAGGAAGGTTAGTAATATCAGACCTTTTTCTATGACATGTCGTTCTTAACCTTAGTGGTCAGGTCATCGATATCTTCAAAAATGACGAACTCACCATCCTTGAGATAAGAGATCTGTCCGTTCTCTTCGCTGACCACCAGCGCCAGCGCATCTGTTTTTTCCGTAATACCAAGCGCGGCTCTATGGCGAAGCCCGAACCTTAGCGGTATGTTCCTGGAATTAGAAACGGGAAGGATCACTCGGGTCGCGATG
The DNA here is from genome assembly GCA_913056525.1 of uncultured Psychroflexus sp. Lineage (GTDB taxonomy): Bacteria > Bacteroidota > Bacteroidia > Flavobacteriales > Flavobacteriaceae > Psychroflexus. The sequence continues at coordinate 14,144 of CAJXLO010000015.1, read as the reverse complement.
ATCTTATCTTCATCAACGACCATGGCACCATCATGTAAAGGAGAGTTCTTGTAAAAGATGGATTGAACGATGGGTTGATTGAGCTCTATGTTCATCTGATCGCCAGTACTGGTCACGAAATCCAGGTTCGTTCCACGTTTGAGTACGATCAAACCGCCAGTATTGGTCTTGCTCAATTTCTCACAGGCTTTTATCAGCACATCTATATGGTCAAGTGAGGTGTTTTCTTGTTTAAAGAACTGGAACTGATTGAGTAGACTGTTCTTGTTCGTGATGTTGGCGGAACCTATCATCAGCAGGAATTTCCTGATCTCTTGCTGGAATACCACGATCAGCCCGAACATGCCTACCTGAAAGAACCTTCCCAGAACGCTGCTTAGCATTTCCATTTGAAGCACCTGGGTAACCTTCCAGATGATAAGAATGATCAGGATACCTACGAGTATCTTTATTGCCACCGTATTCTTGACCAGTTTGTACACATAATATAAAAGCGCTGCAACCAGCACGATATCTATGATACTAAAGATGTCAAAATCGATGAAATCTAGATTCATATAGCTAAAATACAGAATTTAGTTGATCCGATCATAGAGCTTACAGCATTCTACTGCTTCTTTCACATCGTGTACACGTAGTATGGAGGCTCCTCTGTCCAGCGCCAGCATATTGAGCGCGGTAGTCCCGTTAAGCGCTTCCTCCGGCTTAATGCCCAGCGTTTTATGGACCATGGACTTCCGGGAAACACCTATCAGCAAGGGCAGTTCCAGATGCTCTAAATGAGAAAGCCTTTTCAGGAGTTCAAAGTTCTGATCGATGTTCTTTGCAAAACCAAAACCTGGGTCGATGATCAGGTCATTGATGCCTAACTCATTGGCTCGCTGGATACGCTCTGAAAAATAGTGGATGATCTCTGTGATGAGGTCGTTATATTGGTTAAGTGATCGCATGGTCTGCGGTGTTCCTTTCATATGCATCATCACGTAAGGAACCTGATATCTACTGACCACGTCCATCATAGCATCATCCAAAAGCCCGGCAGATATATCGTTGATCATCGCCGCGCCGTTTTCTAAAGCTTGTCCTGCCACATCACTTCTAAAAGTATCGACGGAAATACGAACTCGCGGGAACTTATTAGCGACATTACAAATAACCGGGATCACGCGGTCTAGTTCTTCTTGTAGCGGAATGTCATCTGCGCCTGGACGTGAGCTGTATCCACCTATGTCTATAAGATCAGCACCTTGTTCCATCATTCTATCCACCTGTTTTAAGATGTCGTTCATTTCTCTGTGCCGACTTCCTTCATAGAAGGAATCCGGAGTTATGTTGATGATGCCCATCACCTTAGGTTTATCAAATGTGATGAGCTCGCCTTTGCAATTAATACTTTGGATCATTTCTCTATCTCTAAATAATTTCTTTTGACGAATGCCAAGGCAGTTCTTAAAATATCGCCCATAGTCGCAGCGTCCCTGAATTTGATGTCCTTTGTAAAATCTATTAGTTCATTCTTGAGCTGTTCTACTTTTTCCGGCTTTGATATCTGGTCCTTCGCCATACAACGTACCAGTTTCCTGAACCTTTTTTGAGAAGTGATCAATCTTTTGGCCACCTGTGATCGTTCTTCCATCTTATATTGATCGATGGAAGCCTGGTCCAATCTGGAAGTTACGAGGTCTACCATTGCCTTGTTCTCTTTGAAGAACTGCGGTCTGTATACGTTAAGCCTACCTTCATAGTTCTGCTGATCAAAATCTATCGCTCTGATCTTGTAGTCCACGTGGTCAAAGTCATGGGTAGGGATCACTACATAATTGTAAGACCGCATATCGCCTAATAGCCTGATCATACAGCGTTCATTGAACTTAACGAACTGTTTTGCGATCTGATTCTTGGCCAATTTATCACAATGTGGCAGTTCCTGACTAATGAACACATCGCCCGGGATACCGGCTATATGTTCTTCTATCAGGGTATCGCCAAAGACCAGGAAATTGATCCGATGCGGGGATAGGATATGTTCGAATTCAAGGCCATATATTCTTGAAGCATCTGCTTTCTTGATGTAAAAGTGTGTGAAATTATCGTTCAGGATGTTCCTGACCTTGATGCGAAAAGGTTTAGAGTTACCAAAGGTGCAATAATCTATGGCATCAATGTTGAGGAATTCGCTATGTTTGCTCTTTCCATCCGAATGTAAGATGTGATAGACTTTTTTGAGGTTTTCATCGATGTCCTTTCTCTCGAACTCCGGATAATAGCATCTTACCCAAAGCGTGTCTTCATCATTTCGGTCATGGACACTTATGGAGCCGGAAGCGCGAAGGAGGTCATCATAAGAAACCGGTATCCTTGTGGACCGATTGAAGAAGTGCAGATATTCATACAACTTGGGTTGTATGGTAAAATTAGGTTTCTTCTTGGAAATTATCTTCTGATCAGCGTGCTGCATCTATTCTTCTATTCTAACATTGGGTGGAACAAAATGCGTATAATCACCTTTGTTCCTGATGACATCCCTGACAATGGAAGATGAGATATAGCTCTTTCCGCTTGAGGTAAGCAGGAAGACCGTTTCAATCTTATCCAGCTTCCTGTTTGTATGGGCGATGGCCTTTTCAAATCCAAAATCAGCGGGATTGCGTAAACCGCGCAGAATAAAGCCAGCATTTTGTTTTCTGCAAAAATCCACGGTCAAACCCTCATAGGTCATTATCTTTACCTGTGGTCTATCTTTAAAGGCAGCTTTTATAAAGGATGTTCTTTGTTCTAAGGTGAACATGTGATCTTTATTGGCATTGACGCCTATGGCTAATATCAACTCATCGAACAAGGTAAGTCCGCGATCGATGATATCATAATGACCAATGGTTATCGGGTCGAATGAACCCGGGAAAACCGCTCTTTTCATAGCAAATATTTATTTAATGTAAAGAAAAGTCTTTTATATCTGATGTCCAAAATTTTTTCACCGTACTGCATCTATTTTTCTAGCTCTAGAATACTTGGGAACCAATTATCCTTTACTGTTTACAAGTTCATTTATCATGGCATATTGTAGTAGCATGATCGTCTTACAGTCTTTTATTCCTCCTGAACCTATCATGGAATATGCTTTATCAAAGTTGATTTCCAGTACCTCGATATCTTCACCTTCCTCATCAAGACCGCCACCTTTGCTTTTTCTCATGCCATCATCATATGCTGCGGTATAGAAATGCAGTATTTCCGTTAGAACGCCTGGTGAAGAATAGGCTTCAAATACTTTTTTTACGCTTTTAACCTGAAATCCTGTTTCTTCCTCAGTCTCTCTTTTAATGCAGTCTTCCGGGTTTTCATCATCCAGTTGACCAGCACAAGCCTCTATCAGCAACCCATCAGGATTTCCGTTCAGATAGGTAGGCAACCTGAATTGTCGGGTAAGGATGATGCTTCTCTTATCTTTATTATACAATAGGATGACCGCACCATTACCGCGATCATAGACTTCTCGACGATTAACTTGCTTCCTACCCTTATCCCTCGTATGTTCCAGTGTGTAGTCCTTTAATAAATAATAGTTATCGGATAATACGCGATGCGATATAATGTTGACCTTATGCTTCATTCTAGTTTAATTTAACGATTTGAACTTGCTTTTATTTCTAGGATCACCTGGCAATGCTCTTCTATCCGATACCTTTCAATACTTTTCAAGAACATCCTCAAAATATCGGTTCCATTCATCATTAATGCGTTTTTCGCCATATTCCATCAATTTACCTTCTGGAGTTAAGCTAAAGATGAATCGTTTGTCGTTGTTAGGTTTTACTATTAGTTTACCCTTTTTTAATTCAGCCGGATAGCTGGCCGTCCCGGTTTTATAGAACGGTTGATAAAAATAATTACCTTCTTCTTTATCATAGTAAATGACCGTATGGAGTTGTAAGGTTTCTGAATAAAGGTCAATTGTCATGATATGTTTTTCCACCTTATAACGAATCTTTTCATAAGCTGGCACTTTATTCATAATACTGTCATTCTTTAACTCAGTAGATGTGCCAACCCAATCACCTACCATAAAACTTAATTTTTGCATTTTTTCTTGCTCTTGGGTCTGAGCCAAGCAGGCGATGTTTCCATATAAGAATATCAATATTATAAAAAGGTTATTGTACTGATGCATTATCTTGATAATAGATGAAGTTCAAAAATAAACATCTTCTATTATCAAGTTGTCATCATAGCTACTTTATTATCATATGAATGGAAAAATACAAATCATTTCTTTCAGGAACTTTCGCTCGTCGCTGCGATATACGCGCTCGTCCAGGCACTTTGAAAATTGAATCCACCAGTGATCGCATCGATATTCAATGCTTCGCCGATGATCTTGAGCTGAGGTAATTTTTTACTTCGATAGTTCCTGAGGTCTATTTCCTTGAGATCAACACCGCCAGCTGTAACGAATTCCTCTTTGTAAGTGCTTTTTCCATTGATCTCCAGATAGGTGGCGGTCAAGGACCTTGTGATAGCGTTTAATTCTGATTTGGAAAGATCGGCCCACAGCTTTGTTTGATCGATGCCTGCGCTATCTATTAGGAATGACCAGAATCTCTTAGGAAGATGGAACTGTGCCTGTTTGTTCACTTGCTTTCTGGCGGCACGCTGTTTTTCCTTTCTCAATAAGGAATTGAGGGTATCGGTATGTAGATGAGGAAGCCAGTTCACTTTTATGCAGCATTGATAGTTCAGTTCATGTAGTTGCGCCGCACCCCAGGCGGACAATTTCAACACACAGGGTCCGCTCAAACCCCAATGTGTGATGAGCGTGTCGCCACTTGATGATAGTAGGCAGTTTTTGTCATTTACAGAAGCGTAAAGCTCGATACGGGTTTTCAGGCTGAGCCCTTTAAGTTTTGTCAGTTCAGGATCGTTCACAACAAGGGTGAAAAGCGAAGGAACAGGTGGCAGGATTTTGTGTCCCAGCTCTTTAAGTTGGTCCCATATTTTAAGGCTGCTACCGGTGGAAATGACGAGTTCTCTAGCGATGAGGGTATCTTTTTTCGTTTGGACCTTCCAGACACCATCAAGATGTTCAAAGCTTTTAACGGCCTGGGAAGTGCAGACCTTTACGTTGTATTGGCGCACTTCATCCAGGAAACAATCAATGATGGTTTGTGCGTCATCGCTCACAGGGAATATTCGTCCGTCATCTTCTATTTTCAGTTTTACGCCTCGCTCTTCCAGCCAGGCCATCATATCACCGGTCATAAACTTATGGAAAGGACCTATGAGCTCACGTTCACCTCGCGGATAGTTTGTTGTCAGTTCCTTGGGGAAGAACTCTGCGTGCGTAACATTGCATCTACCACCGCCGGAGATCTTGACCTTTTGCAACACTTTGCTGGACTTTTCCAGGATGCAAACCTTGTGCGCCGGATGACGTTTAGCATAATTAGCTGCAAAGAAAAATCCACTGGCACCGCCACCTATGATCACACAATCCATTTCCTGTGCCATTGTCATCTATTTGTTGCAAAAATAGTATTCATTTTCAATAAGTAGTGCAAGAATAGGATATTATGTCTAAGTAGTTTTTGTGATCTTCTTTAATATATTACTACTTATAAACGCTAGGCAGGGAGATCTTAAACACTACCGCCAGGATCCGGACTACGATCACGACGCTTAGGGAGATGATGAAAATCCAATTGATATTGATAGGGAATTGGCTTAGTCCAAAATACACCATACCGCCTAATATACAAGCTGTCGCATAGATCTCCTGGCGAAAGATGATAGGTATCTCGTTGCTGAGGATATCCCGTAAAACGCCGCCAAAGCAGGCGCTCATCGTTCCAAAGGCGATACAGATCACCCAGGGAATATCGGCGGAAAGCGCTTTTTCAATGCCTACTACCGTATAGAGCCCTAATCCTATGGTATCAAAAAGGAAAAGCGACCTTCTCAGGTAAGCGATCTTATGCTGGAAGATGATGGCCAATACAACGGTGATGACAATGGTATAAGCGTAGGTCAGGTCCCGTAACCAGATTACTGGCTGGTCCAGCAGCACATCCCTTAACGTACCACCGCCAATGGCCGTCACAAAAGCGATGATCAATATCCCAAAGGCATCCATCTCCTTGCGCATTGAGGTCAGCACTCCAGATATGGAAAATGCGATAACACCAAGTATGTCCAGAAAGGTGATCAAATCAAATGCTGTCTTGACTAGTATAGTACGTGTAATCCGCTAATACGCGCTGTATGAAAAAATGCGGTTTTTCCTCAGGTTCTACTTTCATCTTCCTGGCCAACTTTTGCGCCAGTGCGATCTTGATCTTATGGTTGCCGGTCTTTTCTGCATTGGTAAATAGTCGTTTCGTCTTTTGCATATCTTCATCAGAGAATAGACGCACTTGCTCGTACTTAGGTTGATGATCCTCTGGCAGATGGGCGATTAGCGTGTTCTGAGCGCCGGTCCTGGGATTTTCATCGATCACGCATGTTCTGGCCGCAAGATCTCCTAATCGCTGACCGTTCTTGTTCAATAAGATCATCACGATGGCCAGTCCACCGGTGGTGAGCGTAATGTCAAGGATCCGTAACAACCAGCGGATCATCAGACTTCCCAGGTCGGGATGTGAACCATCCAGCTTGACCACACGGATCCGTAAACTGGCCTTGCCAATACTTTGTCCGTTATTAAAAACCTCGAACAGCACGTGGTATAATAATATTGGCAAACTATAGATGATGCTGAGCATTGAAAGGGAAATTGTGTTCCTAACATCAAAAAAGGAAAGTAGGAGTGAGGTAAGCGTAAAATAGCTGATGTAGATCAAAATATCGATGAGGAAAGCAGCGCCACGCTTGATGATACTGGCGGTATTCCTTGTTATGGTCACGTTTTGCGCTGTCTGAATACTGTTATCAGGCATAGGATATCAAAACAACAAAACTAAATATTTATTTTTTAGTAACGATGTTCCTGATGAGCTCAGATGGCGGTATTCAGGGATGTTTTTTTTTTAATCGATATTTCGCCCTAAAAGGATATATTTGGCATTTTATGAGAATAAAGGACAAGCAAAGACTGGCCGAGCTACTCCTGCTTTTTGTACTTCTTCCATTACTGCTCGCCGTGCCGGTTCCTTTGACCATTCGGCTCGTTTTAGGGCTTCTGGGTTTGATATATATCATCATTATCAGTGGAAAGCACCGGTTCTTTTCGTTCAGGATATCATCGGATGGAATAAAAGGTCAACACCTTTTTTTTCTACTGGCAAAGTTCGTTGTCGTCGCATTGGTCACCTATTCTATCGTATCAATCTCCTATCCGAAGCAACTTTTCTTACCGATCAGGATCAATCCGCAGCAGTTCATCATTATTTGTGGAATTTACACCCTGGCGTCAGTTGTTCCGCAATCTTTTATCTACCGATACTTTTTCTATCATAGATATAAACAGATCTTTCCAAATGATAGTGTTTTCCTGTTCGTGAACGGCCTGCTTTTTTCATTAGCGCATTTGTTCTTTTATAACGGACTCGTCTTATTGATGACCTTGATAGGCGGATGGATTTTCTGTCATACTTATCTAAGGACGCGTTCTTTAGGATTTAGTATATTTGAGCATGCTTTGTATGGATGCTGGATCTATGCTGTTGGGTTGGGCGATATTTTAGGATTTCCTAATTGATCATATTTTGATGATGAGCAATTTTACACATTACAAATTATGGAAACCTTACGGATACCTGTCTCAGTTCGTCAATAATCAAAACAGGAGGAAGAACAAGCGATTGCTGGGCGAACTGATGGACGTGAATGAGCGGATAATGCCAATAGGCAGATTGGATGAAACCTCTGAAGGCTTGTTACTGCTGACCGATAACGGCAGGCTAAGCCAGTTGATAAGAGGACGGAAAGTAGAAAAGGAATATTTTGTTATGGTAGATGGTATTATAGACCGGAAGGCTGTGAAGCAGCTTCAGGCCGGAGTGGATATCAGTGTTCACGGGAAGTATCATAAGACCTTACCTTGTCAGGCCGAACAGATCAATGAGGCTCCTGATGTTCCAACCCATAGAAAGCAGCGTCATCCTAAGCATGGACCTACATCCTGGTTAAAGGTCGTCCTTAGGGAAGGAAAGTTCAGGCAGGTCAGGAAGATGACCGCGGCCGTGGGATTTCCCTGTTTAAGATTGATAAGGACCAGAATAGGTAATGAAAACCTGGGTGAACTCCAGCCAGGTGCTTATAAGAACGTGGTGGAATTTGATATTTAAAAAAAAGTAGATAGTTGTTCACAAGAAAACATTGATATCGGTATCGTATTAAGCGTATTCCGAAACCATTGGTTTGTTCCATTTGCTAAGGTCTGGTTCAGTATCGACGAAATTCGCAGGCATTTCTTTAACTTATCTGTAACAAAATAGGATATTTGCCGTCCTACTAAAAAAAAGACTTTGGCAGAACGAATACTTATCCTTGATCGGCTTACTAAGAATTATGGGAAATTAAAGGCCGTTGATAATTTATCATTCACCATAGAAAAAGGCAATATCTATGGCATCCTTGGACCTAATGGAAGCGGGAAGTCCACCACACTAGGAATGGTGCTCAACGTGGTAAATCCATCCTCTGGTAATTTCAGATGGTTCGAATCAGACATGCCAACGCATGATGCCTTAAAGAAAATAGGTGCGATCATAGAAAACCCTAATTTCTATCCTAATATGTCAGCTTATGAGAACCTCAAATTGGTGTGCAAGATCAAGGAATTGGACGTGCTTAGTATAGATGAAAAATTAGAGGTAGTAGGACTTCTGGACAGAAAGAACGACCATTTCAAGCAATACTCATTAGGTATGAAACAACGTCTGGCCATCGCATCAGCACTTCTGAATGATCCTGAGATATTGATACTGGACGAACCCACGAACGGATTGGACCCAGCTGGGATCCATCAGATCAGGGATATCATCACTAGAATTGCCAATCAAGGGACAACCATTCTATTAGCTTCTCATTTATTGGATGAAGTGGAGAAGATCTGCACCCATGTGGTCATTTTAAGGGAAGGAAAAAACCTTTATACTGGTAGAGTGGATGAGATGAACGCAACACATGGTTTTGTGGAAGTCGCCGCTGATGACCCGGCTAAGGTAAAGGCCTTTCTGGAATCCTGTGAAGAAGTAAGTAAGGTTAAAGAGCTCCCAAAAGGAGTGATGAAGGCCATGCTCAATCAACCGACCGATGCGGCAACGCTCAACCAGAAAGCAGCTCAACAAAATATTTTTTTCAATCATTTGATCAAACGAAAAGAAAGCTTGGAAGACAGCTTTCTGGAAATTACAAAAAATTAAGTTCATCATGTTAAGATTATTCAATATAGAGTTCTATAAGTTTATTCGTTCAAGGTCGGCCAAGGTTTTGAGCATAATCTACTTTGCGCTATTTGCCTTTATTGCCTTGTTTTCCTCTATCAGGTTCAACTTTGGCGTTGTAGATTTTAGAGTGGCCGAGCAGGGAATTTTCAATTTTCCTTATGTATGGCATTTTAACGCTTATTTTCTGGCGGTCTTGAAGATCTTCCTGGCTATCGTTATCGTTTCTCTGATGTCCAGTGAATATACGAACAGGACCTTAAAACAAAATTTGATAGACGGCTTGAGCAAATGGGAGTTCATTCAGTCCAAGTTCTCAATGGTCGTGGTGCTTTCTCTGACCTCAACCCTGGCGTATTTTATCATCAGCCTTATCCTGGGCTTAGTTTTTTCTGATTTTACGGAAGCTTCCATCATTTTCAGTGATATGGAATACATCGCCGCTTATTTCGTGAAACTACTCGGTTTTTTCTCCCTATGTATGTTTTTGGGGATCTTGGTCAAACGTTCAGCTTTCGCGCTGGGTTTTCTTTTTCTCATCTGGGTGCTGGAAGGCTTAGTGCGTCTTTTTATCAATTTTGAGGCAAAACCGCTTGAATTCTTAAAGCAGTTCCTGCCACTACAGGCCATGAGCAATCTTATTGTAGAGCCGGTGACCAAGTTGGAGGCCGTTTCTTCTGCTGCTAATCAGCTTAATCCGGAATTTGATAAGGATTATGGCGTTCCATTAACGGCCATCATCATCGTTCTGGTATGGACGGTTATTTTTGTTCTGGGTTCTTATAAATTACTTCAAAAACGCGATTTGTAAAATAAACTTTTATATTTGAGCAAAAACATTTATGTATCGCTTTAGCCTTCTCCTGTTGCTATTTCCAATCTTGAACTTTAGTCAGGGCGAAGCGAACAACTGGTACTTTGGCAATAACGCCGGGATCACTTTCAGTACATCACCACCTTCAGCCTTAAGTGACGGGCAACTCGCGACGAACGAAGGCTGCTCTTCAATCTCGGATGCCTCGGGAAACCTTCTGTTCTACACCGATGGTAGGACAGTTTGGGACCGCGAACATAACATCATGCCGAATGCGGACTACTTCGGTGGAACAGGTCTAAACGGTGATCCTTCCAGTACTTCCAGCGGGCTCATCGTTCCACATCCTTCTGACAATGACCTCTATTATGTATTTACTGTAGATGAACCGCATCATGATAATGCAAATGCTTATCCGAACCAGGGTCCGGCCAATCCCGATGGTTCACCAGCATCCAACTATTCTGACATCAGTTCCCATTCGGTTCCTCAGGATGATGATGGTTTTAATAACGGCCTCAATTTTTCCATCGTGGACATGTCTCTAAGGAACGGACTTGGAGATGTCGTTGCTGGTGAAAGGAACAATCAATTGATCACTTATGATGAAAATGATGTTGAGCAGGTGAAATACAAATGCTCTGAAAAGATAACCGCCGTCAGAGGATCGGACTGTTCTTCTACCTGGTTGATCACTCATTTTATCGATACGTTCTACGCTTTTAAGATCGATGATGACGGCGTGGATGAGCAACCGGTGATTTCTCAAACTGGACCTGTGGTTCCTTTATCCGGTTATCGGAGAAGTGCTTTGGGTTATCTCAAAGCATCGCCAGATGGAGGAAAATTGATAACCGCTAATAATACGACAAACTATGACCAGATAGGAACTTCAGATGCTGGCGACGGTAATGTATATCTGTTTGATTTCAATAACGATACTGGTCAGGTCTCAAACCCTATACCGCTTGTTCAAAATGTCAATGCCTATGGTGTGGAATTCTCTCCAGATGCTACTAAGGCCTATGCTACGATAAATCCATCGCCCAGCACTTTCAGTTTGATCCAATGGGACCTGGAAGCGGCGGACATATCTTCCGCTCAAAGTGCCATAGATGGCGTGAGCGGTGGAACACCAACGGCCATGCAACTGGGACCGGACGGAAAGATCTACAAGACTGTCTTCGGTAACAATGTTTTAGCGGTCATCAATAATCCCAATGCGGATGCGGACAATGTGAACTATACGGAAAGCCCTGGTCAGGGAGCCATTCCACTATCTGGTTCCTCCACTTTTGGTCTGCCACCCTTTACTCAATCCATATTCAGCTCAAGAATAGATATTATAGAGGATGTATCTGATGAGATCATTACAGACACTCAGATATGTGGTAATGAAACGATAGAACTCGCTTATGATGATATCAGCGGAGCTACCTATACCTGGTATAACGAAGGTGAGCTTATGAACGAGTCCGGACCGCAGATCACGGTTCAGGCTCCTGATAATATCGAACTTCCCTTTGAAGAAACCTTTACGCTAGAAGTCAACCTTAATGATGGAAGCTGTCCACTTCAAGGCATAGCCAATATTACCTATGCGGAAATCCCCTTAGCGAACGATGCTGATCTCTTTAATTGCGTTACCGATCTTGAGAATGAAACTTCCCAGTTCGACCTGACCGATGCAGAAGATGAACTGACCCCGGATAATGCACAATTAGCGGATTATAGTTTTACTTACTTCACAAACCTATCCGATGCACAAGCGGAACAGGATCCGATACAGGGAATTAACGACTACACGAATACTTCCAATCCGCAAACATTGTATGTTAGCGTAAATAATGATAATACCAATTGTGCAGACATCGTTGAACTGGACCTACAGATAGAAGATGTGAACATACTAAACGAGCAGTTGAACTTATGTGATACGAACGAAGATGGGATCAGAAGTTTTGACCTAACGGATATCGATGCTTCAAGTTCGCTGGATGTGACCGATTTTTACCTAACAGAGAATGAAGCGTTACAAGAGACTAACCCTATACAGAACCCGACCGATTTTACGATAACCAATCCTTATCAACAGGATATCTATTTTAGGAATGTCCGCTCCGGTGGCTGCGATGATCTGGGTATCCTCACATTAAACATAGACGAGCTACCGCCAGTGGGTCAGGATGATGAGGTGATTTATTGCACGAACACTTTCCCAGAACCTATCAATTTGACCTCAAATTACGTAGGCCTGACCAATGGCTTTAGTTTCCTTTGGGAACCTACAGCGCAAACTTCGCCGCAAATAGCGATCAATGAAGCAGGTGAATATATTTTCACCGTTCTGGACGAGTCTACTGGTTGTCAAAAAAGCAGGACCTTCACTGTTCTACCGTCTAACATAGCCTTTTTTGATATAGAAGTGCAAGAATTCCAGGCGAATAATACAGCAGAAGTAATTCTACTACCGGAAAGTCTAGGCGATTATGAATATGCCATTGATAATGTGAATGGACCGTATCAGGATAGCAATACCTTTGATAGGATCCCCATGGGCTTACATACCATATATGTAAAGGATAAGAACGGCTGCGGCATCAGACCTAAAGAATTCGGTGTGCTGGGTATACCAGAATATTTCACCCCTAATCAAGATGGATATAACGATTATTGGCAATTAGATGGTTTGTTCAAGGTTTCAGATTTCGATGCCATCATCAAGGTCTTTGACAGATACGGAAAATTGCTCAAAACCTTTTCACCTCGCTCAAAAGGTTGGGATGGTACTTATAACGGAAATCCCATGCCTTCCAATGATTATTGGTATCGTGTAGAATTAGCTGATGGTAAGGTCTTTAAAGGGCATTTCACTTTAAAACGTTGATATGTTCAAGACAAAGATACCTGGTAAGCCTGTGTTTGTTAGTAATGTTAAAAAATTGTAACATTACAGATCAATTTTAGCTTATGGAAAGCCAATCCTCAGATGAGAATAATGAAAAAGTCATCAGCAACCAGAACCTGAGCATCGGATCTGCGCTTATTCCCGTTTTTGCATTAGTTGGGATGCTAGCTTTTAATGTTTTCGTCTTCGGTAATAATGCCTTAGGTGGTTCGAATCAGTTTATTTTACTATTAGGTGGAGCAGTGGCTGCTATCGTGGGCGTTTACCATAAAGTGGATTATAAATCCATGGTAGAAGAGGTTTCACAGAACATCAAATCTACCACAGGAGCGATATTGATCCTATTGATGGTAGGAGCTCTTGCTGGTACCTGGCTTCTAAGCGGGATCATACCTACGATGATCTATTACGGACTTCAGCTATTAAACCCTAGTATTTTCCTGGCGGCCTGTGTTATCATTTGTGCATTGATATCCGTCGCTACAGGCAGTAGTTGGACAACATCGGCGACAGTTGGGATCGCATTGGTCGGCATCGCAAAGGCGTTGGACATTTCTTTAGGAATGACCGCCGGCGCTATTCTTTCCGGCGCTTATTTTGGGGATAAACTTTCACCGCTAAGCGATACGACCAATCTGGCACCTGCCATGGCCGGAACTGATCTTTTTACTCATATTCGCTATATGACCTTTACTACGGTTCCAACTATAATCATCACTTTGATCGTTTTTATCATTATCGGATTAAATTTAGATGCCAGTGGAAATGCAAATATTCAACCGATTCTTTCTTCCATAGAATCTTCATTTAATATATCGCTTTGGTTATTTATCGTTCCGATTATTGTTATTGCCATGATCGTGGTGAAAACGCCGCCTTTAATCGCTTTACTGATCGGAACTTTATTAGCCGCAGTTGCGGCATTGATCTTTCAACCGGATTTGGTTTTGTTAGTTTCAAAAGCGCAGGAGCTGAATTTTATGAGTGGTTATAAAGGGATTCTAACAGCGATAACGACTGACATTGAAATACCAACTGC
>CAJXLO010000014.1 GCA_913056525.1 uncultured Psychroflexus sp. | reverse complement strand
GAAAATCTGTTAAGGGAATCGCCGTTCCAAAGAATGGCAAAACCAGAAGAAGTAGCGCATGCCATATTGTTCTTAGCTTCTGATGGAGCTGCTTATTCATCCGGCACGATCATCGATGTCAATGGAGCGAGTTATTTAAGGAGTTAATTAAATTAGTTTTAATAATACATTTTCACTGTAATTTGTCGATATTATTGATAAATGAATGTTCCAAAACTGTATTAATGCTAATCGAAGAAATCTCTATCTTTTTTGCTTTATTACTATTTATAGCTATTTATTTATTCTAAACAAGACTAAAAATGAAAAATCGTATATGTAAATAATCTTATATTTGTAATATGGATACTTTTCAAAAAAAAATAAAATAATAAAATCGATCAGCCGAGTCTCAGATAGTCAGTTAGAAGGCTTGTATCAATATATATCTCAACTAAAAAATCAGTATAAACGTAAACAAATGAAATTTGCCGGCATATGGCAGGATTTAGATGATGAAGTTTAAAAGGAACTAACGGAGAACTTGATTGATAATCGAAGAAAATCAAAGCGAAGGTTTGACTAAATATGGAGAAATGTTTACTTGATACTGATATTCTTTCCTACTACTTTAAAGGCAATGAAAATGTAGTATCAAATTTTAATAATTATCTTAATCATTTTGATAGTTTCAATATCAGTATTATAACTTATTATGAGATAGTTAGTGGTCTGAAATCAAAATTTTCCAGAAAACAATTAAACATTTTATGTTATTGACTTTGTTATTTCTAAACATCCACTTTCAGTATCATTAATAAAATCAAAGATATCGAATTGATAATTTTCAAGTAATTTGACGATATGATTATTTGAGATATTACCGGTTCTAATCCATATAATTTTAGGTGGATAACCATGTAACAATCTAAGATCATCAAAATCTGCATCAAACGTAACTATTGTAAACTCATTTGATCGTGCATAATTCCAAATTTCAAGATCCGTAGCATTGATTAAATTCTCATATTTGATGTGACTTGAGTTTTTAAAACTATCTGGAATTTTCTTTAATATTTTGTATGATATGTTTTGATCAAATAATAATTTCATCCAACAGCTTTATAGATCTTATTTTCCTTATCAGCAGCAAAACTTAAAACCGCAAGAATATCTTCTCTATTTAATTCAGGATAATCCTCTATTATATTTTCAATACTCATACCGGAAGCTAACCAACTCAACACATCTCTTACTGTAATTCTCATACCTCTTATACAAGCCTTACCACCTCTTTTACCGGGTTCTATCGTTATTATATTTTTATAATCCATAAAAAATATTTTTATAAATATATATAAATAGTCTGTATTTTAAAAAAGTTCAATGCACTTATTTGTTGAATTCAAGAGTAGTTAACTTTTACAATAAATAACTTTACCAACTCTATTGATGTGATCAAGAAGATCTTGGTTATCGATTTCTTCAAGCAGCTGAATATCAACAAGATTTGGAATGTCACTTTCTTCAATTTCAGATTTGATATTACTAAACGTGAATCGGTCTAATTGAGAATTAGTTATGACAAGATCAATATCACTTCGCTTGGTATTGGTTTCTTTAGCTCTTGAACCATAAAGTATGACCTTTTTAATATTTGGATATTTACCAAAAATAGTTTTTAATTCTTTATGAATAGTTTCCGGTAAAGCTGATAAAGTTATCATTCTACATCTTTTAATAGCGCTTCATGCAATTTGTCTAAAAGCGGCAGATATTGCCTTTTTATAATAGGAATGATCTGTTTCACAACTTTTTCATTATATGTATGGCTTAAAATATTCCTGTCGTTGATCATCGCTAACCATAGATCGATCTCATCAATATATTGATGATGATAGGCTTTCTTCATTACCATTTTAGGAGATATCTGATCGATAAGTAAACCATCAAATTCCATTTTATCTTTTAAAGTCTTCCAAGCAAGATCAAGAGAATTCTTAAAGCGTCTAATTATTCCTTCTTTCACTAGAAAAGATAATATATTAATATCAAAAGTTTTTAGTTCATGCAAAGGCTTAATGGCATTTTGATAATTATCAAACCTTTGCTTCCATCTGATATCCATTTGTATCTGTATTTAACTTCTTACCTGAAGATAAATAAAAATACAACAATTTAAAAATTAGGATCATGGAGCAGGCACTAAAACTTCAACGGTTGTATCTTCAGTAGATAAACCATCCAGATGACCGGCATTTTTTTCTTCGTCATCTACAAAATGGACATGTATCAATTGACCTTTGTGCGTAAAAATACCCTGATGCTGTCGCGAGTAAAATCCCAGTAATTCCCCTTTTTCGTTTTGAAGATCAAAAAATTCCTTGGCTTGTTGGTGAAGTTGATGATTATGCTTCTTTTGTCCTTTTGGCATCGATATAATATGATATTTAAGTTTATCGAAATTGCCTTTTATCCTAAATGGAAATGGCTTATCAAGGTCATATCCTTTGTCCGAAGCGAATTTTTCTATGAAATCTTGAATATCGGATACCTTGTTAGTGCTCAATTTGGTTTCATAGCTTTCCCAATGATCTACATGGGCATAAACCGCAAAAGGCGACTTAACTTTATAATCATGTCTTATGGTTACTTGGCTGTCTTTATCAACTTGAGATGCGTGCATTTTCCCATCGATTATGGTAACTTCTCCTTGTAATCGGTTCATAGGTGCAAGTGCGTATAAATTAGCTTTGGGAATAGTATCCCAATCAATATGAGCAGAAAAGTCAGTTCCCATCATGACCTTTTTCATCGAACTAACGGCTTTGACTTGATAAGCATCTGTTTGCTGAGCTGATGATAATTGTAAAGCTGAGATGAAAATAACTATAAATATTGTTCTATTTATAAAGATCACATTAAAACTATTTTTTGAAAATAATCTTAAAGTTATTAGCAAGCTCATATAATCTTAATAAGCAAGATGTATTATTAAACATATGCGATTAAATTAATCAGTATAAACGCATTTTAAAATTAAAAGATGAGTGTTATAAGTAAATGATTTACTTTTCAATAGATGTAAAAAGCTCTCTCATTTTGTCTTCTTCTTCTCCGGCAAGTTCTTCATCTACCAGGATTCTTCCGCTATGTTCATCGCTCATAATTTTTCTTCTCGCTGCGATTTCCATTTGAACCTGTGGTGGAATGGTTATAAAAGAACCACCGGAAGCTCCACGTTCTATGGTTACAACTGCCTGGCCATTTCTAACCGTATTTCTAATTCGATCATAAGCTTTTTGCAGGCGTTCTTCTAAATTAGATTTGATCTCTTCAGACTTTTCTTCTAAGCGTTTTTCTTCTTTTTCCGTGTCTTTTAGGATATCGTCTAATTCAGATTTTTTATGATCTAAATGCTTTTGTTTCTCATCAAGCTCAGCTTTGGTTTCTTCGATGACCTCTTGCTTGTGATTGGTCTGCGCGTGAAATTCTTTAATATGCTTTTCGGCTAATTCTATTTCCAATTCCTGATATTCAATTTCTTTACTTAAAGCATCAAATTCACGATTATTCCTAACGTTATCTTGTTGCTCTTTATATCTTTTAATAAGTTGATTAGACTCATCTATAGCAATTTTCTTGTTTTTTACTTTTTCTTCAATATCAACTAAGTCGTTTTCAAGTTTTTCGATTCTTTTTTGTAAACCGGCAACTTCATCTTCCAGGTCTTCTACTTCTAAAGGTAATTCGCCACGCATGTGTTTAATTTCGTCAATTCTTGAGTCAACTAACTGTAAATCATATAATGCGCGAAGTTTTTCTTCTACCGTTTGTTCTTTTTTCTTAGCCATATTTATGTGTATTGAACAGGATTTGTATTGGTTTCTGCTAAAACAGGTGCAAAATTAGGAAATTTTTCCTTAAGATAATCATATAAAAGTGCTTTTGTAAACTGTTCACTTTCAAAATGTCCAATGTCAGCTAATAATAAATTGCCTTCTGATTGAAAGAAATCATGATATTTTAAATCTGCAGTCACAAAAGCATCGGCACCTAGTGATTTAGCTTTGTTTATAGCGAATGATCCACTTCCACCTAAAACTGCTACTCTATTGATCTTATTGCCGGTTAAAACCGAATGCCGGATGCATGGTGTATGAAATTTCTTTTTCAGCCAATCAAGAAGTTCTTTTTCTGACATCGTTTCTGGTAAATCACCTATCATTCCAATGCCGCGTTGTTGATTTTGATTTTCTAAAGTTTCTACTTCATAAGCAACTTCTTCATAAGGATGTGCGTGAAACAAAGCCTTTAAAACCGCTGATTCTCTGTGAGCCGCATAGGTGATATTCAATTGATTCTCCGGTTCCAACTGGGTGATTCCGCGCTCTCCTTTTACCGGATTAGAATCTTCATTTCCTTTAAAAGAGCCGGTTCCTGCCAGGGTAAAACTGCAGCGTTCATAATTACCGATATTTCCGGCGCCGGCGGCAAACAAGGCTTCTCTTACTTTTTCCGTATCATCAACCGGAATATAAGTCGTTAATTTTTTAATGCTCGCCGGCTTGGGAACCAATATTTCACAATTTTTTAAATCTAACTGATCTGCCATAGAACGATTGGTTCCTTTGTGAATATTATCTAATGCTGTGTGTGTCGCATAAATGCCAATATCATTTTTAATAGCTTTAATCACCGCTCGAGACACATAGTCCGTTGGATTTAATCGTTTTAGTCCTTTAAAAATAATCGGATGAAAGCTGATGATCAACGCGCAATCTTTCTCAATCGCTTCATCTACAACGGCTTCTGTGGTGTCTAACGTAATCAATGCTTTTTTGACTTCTTGATGAGCATCTCCTACTATTAAACCTACATTATCAAAATCTTCGGCGAAGTACTCCGGTGCCAATTCATCTAAAGCAGCACAAATTTCTTTTATAATCATAGTTTGTTTTTATTTAAAATTTAGTGGTTATTTTAAAAACTCGTGTAAAAATAAAAATTATACTTTCGCAATGATGACAGCTTTAAGAAAATTACTTTATCCATTGGCCTTACTTTACGGATTGATCATTCGTTTACGAAATCTGCTATACGATAAAAATATTTTCAAAAGTCAAGAATTTAAAACGCCAAGTATCTGCATTGGAAACCTTAACGTAGGCGGCAGTGGAAAAACGCCCTTCATTTCCTTTTTAGTTGATCACTTTCAGCAAGATCATAAAATGGCTATTCTCAGTCGTGGATACAAACGGCAATCTAAAGGATTTCAGGAAGTCAGATTAGAAAAAACAGCTACTGAAGTTGGCGACGAACCTTTACAATTCAAACTTCAATTTCCGGTCGTAACCGTTGCGGTGGATGAAAAAAGAGTCCATGGCATGCAAAAGCTGGAATCTGAATATCAACCGGAGCTTATTTTATTAGATGATGCGTTTCAACATCGAGCGGTTCAAGCGGATGTCAATATTCTTTTAACCATGTATCAAAAGCCTTTTTCTAGTGATTTATTGCTACCGGCAGGAAATTTACGCGATACTAAAAGTTCGGCACGGCGGTCAGATTTTATCATCGTGACTAAAACCCCAAATATTGCTCCTGTTGCAGAAAAAAATCGGCTGAAAAAGAAACTGCAAGATTATGGCCAGCAGCCGGTTTTCTTTTCTACTATCGTTTACGCTGATCAGATTATCGGCAGAAAAGAAAATGTATTATTATCTGATATTGATCAATTTACCTTAGTCACTGGCATTGCTCAGCCACAGCCACTTATTGATCATCTAAATGGATTGCATAAGAAATTCCGGCATTTGCGCTTTCCCGATCACCATTCTTTTACGAGAAAAGAAATAGCTCAAATGATCAGCCAACAGCCTATTTTAACAACGCAAAAAGATTTTATGAGATTGAAAAACTTTAAGGAATTAGAAGAAGTGTATTATTTACCTATCCGATTCCAGATTTTAGATGAAGAAGAGAAGTTTTTTGAAAAGCTCAAGTATAAATTGAAAATGGACTAATATTTTGAAAATTAGTAAACTCAATCTTTTTTAATCAATTCCCGGTATTCATCTCGGCGGCTACCTAATATTCTTTTGTTCGGTTCTTGATATTGTTTGGAGAAGATGCTTTTTTCCGCTTGAAATCTTTTAAAATCAACACCGGAAAGATCGCTCATGCTGTAAATCAAATGATCAATGGTTGCTGCTCGCGTGGTATCTTCTGCAATCTGGAATTGTTGTTTATGAGCTTTTGATCGCCACAGAACAAACGGGATCTCAAACATCGCTGGCGTAGGATTATCGTCATTATGACCTTGAAAATCGCGGATATCATAGACTTCATCGCCGTGATCAGAGAAATAAAGCAGATAACTGTTGGCTTGCTTTTTTTCTAATTGATCGTTCATTTTCTTGACAAGATGATCGACATAGCGAATGGCATTATCGTATTGATTAACCGTTTCTTGGGCGGTTTTGTGCTGGAATTGGCTCGGCGATTGGCCTTTAAAATATTCGAACTTTTCCGGATAGCGATAATTA
Source organism: uncultured Psychroflexus sp. (assembly GCA_913056525.1). Classification (GTDB taxonomy): domain Bacteria; phylum Bacteroidota; class Bacteroidia; order Flavobacteriales; family Flavobacteriaceae; genus Psychroflexus. The sequence continues at coordinate 29,142 of CAJXLO010000014.1, read as the reverse complement.
TACTTGGCGTGCGTACCCAGCAGATGAACGGCGATAAAAACCTTTTCTGCATCAGATTCCAATGCGGCTTCATAATGCGGTAAAAGCACATCATCATAAGGTGTTACCGATGAATAGATTGTGGTGTTTTTAAACGTATAATGATCGGAAGCTTTAGCCATTTGCGTTACGAAACTATCATAGATACCTACTGGTTTCTGATTAGATATCCAGTGCGTCTCAAATCCCGCCTGATTCATCAACTGGATCAACGTAGATTCTTGTTTCGGGTCTTTAAAATTGTTGAGCGTGAGTGCTTTCTTTAAAGACTGAATGGTTGTCGCTGAAGTACTTACGATATCGGAATAAACTAAAAGTTCATCTTGCTTTTTCTTGAAATTAGGCGTGGTTTCTCGGGGATATCCATAAATTCCCAAATGTCTTCGGGAAGTCGATTCGCCGATTACCATCACATAAATTTGCTGATCTTCAGAATTTTCAGCAGTTACATTCTCAAAATTTCCTTCAGGTCGATCCACTTGGTAAGCCTGCATTTTTTGTTTTTCCTGATAATATTCAAAAGATGATTTTAATATAGCATAAGGAACATTAGCAATGATATAACCGCTTGTTTTGATAAGATATCCCAGTAGGATGACCGCTATAAACTTTATAAGGATAGGAAGCTTAAAGATAGTTTTCAGTTGAGCAGCATCAGATCTTTTAAAAAATGCAAATATCATCAATACCGCGATGATCACATTGGTCCACATCCTGGGTTGCAAATAGCTCTCTGAGAACTCGAAAGCTTCTGCAGTATTGGTTTCCAGAAAAATGAACAATGCGGACGAACTAAAATAAGTGGCAAAAATATCATAATACAAACCTTCGAAAAGCAAGGTAAGTATGAACATTACATAAGATGCTCTTGTAACAAAGCTACGCCATTTGCCTTTGAGTATGGATAATATCAAAAGAATGATCAGGGCAAATGCTGTGTTTTCTGCTGCGTCATACATAACATAAGCGCGTTTACCGTGCATCAACAACTGGTAAACGCTATGTAAAATGACAGGGAAGAACCACCAGGCTAAGAATTTTATCCTTTGTTTCATAGTTGATCTACGATTTCCTTTTTGAGTCGATTTGCCTTATAAATACCATTCGCTCCTCTTTTAAAAGCAGTTATCAATTGTTTACTATCCGGTCTATGAGCGGACCTTACTTTCATCAGATAATAGATCAGCCAGAAAAAACTCCCAAATCCAAAAGTAAAGAATTGGCACGCGGTCAAGGCCTGGATAAAATCCTTGTCCAACGGATCATGACCAGTACTGGCATCTTTATGCGTTCCGATAGTTTCGTTAACAAAAAAGGCCTTTTCCCTTCGTTTGAGCAAACTACGCAAAAAAAGCGTTTCTTCACAAGAATTAAACATCGATGATCCCAGGCCGAAAAAGGTACAGAACTCGAGTTGATATTCCCCGATTCTTTCCCTGTTGAGGCTGATCTCTGCACTGGATAACATATAATTGTTCCCAGTTACCTTAAGTGCCTTGTCCGACAAAGGATATTGCTTATGGTCAGAACCGTCGGGTCTTTGCAATTTAAAACCGATCAATGCCGCATCTGGAAATTTTTGATAAGCATTTTCTATCCTTTTGATAAAGTCACTTGTATAGATAACATCATCATCCGCAAGCAAAGCGTACCTGGTCTGACATTGATCCAGTGCGAGATTCCTGCTTTTGCTCAATCCGAACTCGTCAGTGTTGATAACTTTGATGTTTTCCTCATTTGTTTCCAGAGGTTCTCTACGAGTTTGATTGATAATCAGTATGTTCAGCTCATCCAGTTGTTGATCGGGGAACATCGAATGCAGGAATTCTAAAGAAGTCCGGTTCATAGTCGATATCAGGATGCTTAAAGCGTTCTTCATCGATCAAATATCCGTACTTCCCTTTCCTTTGCGAATGAGTTCCGGCTCCGGCGTAGACAGGTCGATTACGGTAGAAGCAACATTCCCACCAAAACCTGCATCGATAACGATATCCACGTGTTTATCCCATTTCTCCTTTATCAGTTCAGGATCGGTGGTATATTCCAGCACTTCATCTTCATCCTTGATGGATGTTGATACGATAGGATTTCCAAGCTCCCTGACGATGGACTGGCAGATGTTGTTTGTGGTTACTCTGATACCTACGGTCTTTTTCTTTTTGAAAACGGTAGGTAGATTATTGTTACCCGGAAGCACAAAGGTGTAAGGACCTGGAAGGTTCCGTTTGAGCACCTTGAAAGTGTTAGCGTTCAATTGTGCTACATATTCGGACAAGTTGCTCAGGTCTTCACAAATAAAGGAAAAGTTGGCCTTCGCCAGTTTAACTCCTTTTATCAATGCTAATTTTTCCAATGCCTTGCTATTGTTGATATCACATCCTAATCCATAGACCGTATCCGTAGGGTAGATCACCAAACCGCCATTTTTCAGGACATCAACGATCTTTTTGATCCTCTTTTCAGATGGATTTTCTTCGTAGAGTTTTAAAAGTTCAGCCATAAGAGATAATTTGTTTAAAAGTCGTTAATTTTTTATAATAACACAACCTAAATGAGATCAATTTTAGCCAGGTATTAAAAATCTTGTCAGTTCCTGTTTTAAAGATTATCTTTACAATAAAAAATTATCTTTATGAAAAAATATACATTCTTATTGATCTTTGTGCTGATCATTGCCTGTCAACAGCCTAAATCAAACAATGATAAAAAGGAAGAGCAGAACAATGAAATAGTAACGCTTTCCGATAAGATTGCCGAGGCCAATGGTTTAGACCAATGGAACGAGGTAGATAGTCTAACCTATGAGTTTATCGTAGAGATGAAAGGAGAGACCATCGCCAAAAGAAAATGGAGCTGGAAGCCGGGCATAGATGAAGTTACCATGTTAGATACAGCGATAGATTCATTAGAATCGATCACTTACAACCGAGCTGAAAAAGAAAATTTCAAGGACATTGACCAAAAGTTCATCAATGACCAATACTGGTTGATCTATCCTTTCCATCTTGTTTGGGATAACAACATCAAGAAGTCCATTAAAAAGAACGTAAAAGCTCCCTTATCCGGCAAAAAAATGACTGAACTTACAGTAAGCTATGGAAAAGATACTGGTTATACGCCGGGCGACACTTATAAAGTATATGTAGATGATGAGCACATCATCAGAGAATGGTCTTACTTTCCGCAAGGTTCAGATGAACCCAGAATGACCACAACCTGGGAAGATTATAACGAGATCCAAGGAATTAAGATCGCCAAAACGCATCAGAACGAAGACGGTAGTTTTAAGATATTATTTGATAACATAAGTGTTAATTAATGCAGAATGCAGATATCATAGCCAGCAAGGAAAAAGCTAAAGAGCTGGATCAGGCGGACGAACTGAGCAATTTCAGATCGAAGTTCCACTTACCCGTAGATGAAAATGGGAAACCACTACTCTACTTTTGTGGCAATTCCTTAGGACTACAACCTAAGAACACTTCAGATCATGTGCATCAAGAACTCGAAGATTGGAAGAACCTGGGCGTAAAAGGTCATACAAAGGCAAGGAATCCATGGATGCCTTATCATGAATTCCTGACAGAACCCATGTCCAAGATCGTGGGAGCAAAACCCCAGGAAGTGGTTATGATGAACACGCTTTCCGTGAACCTTCATTTAATGATGGTCAGTTTTTATCAACCTACAAAAAAACGCTATAAGATACTTATTGAAAAGGATGCTTTCCCCTCAGACCGTTATGCGGTAGAATCGCAGTTGAAATTCCACGATATCGATCCGAAGGACGGATTGCTTCTTTGGGAACCTGATGAGCTTTCGGGCTGTTATTCTAAAGCATCATTTGAACGAATCATAGAGCAAGAAGGCGATGTCATAGCTCTCGTGCTCATTGGTTGTCCTAACTATTACAACGGACAATGTTTCGATCTGGAACATATCGTTCAGCGATCCAGGGAAAAAGGGAGTAAAGTAGGATTTGATCTGGCGCATGGAGCCGGGAACATACAACCGAACTTACATGATGTGGAAGCCGACTTTGCGGTCTGGTGTTCTTATAAATATCTTAATTCCGGTCCGGGAAGCGTGGCAGGATGTTTTGTGCATGAAAAACATATAGCGCGAACGGATATCAAACGTTTCACGGGTTGGTGGGGACATCAAGCCTCCACTCGATTTCAAATGCCCGATGATTTCCAGCCAATACCGACTGCAGAAGGTTGGCAATTGAGCAATCCTCCCGTACTTTCATTAGCAGCGATAAAAGCATCCTTAGAAGTATTTGATAATGCTGGATTTGATAGATTGAGGAATAAATCCGTATCCATGTCAAACTTTCTGATGGAACTATTAGACGAAATACCGGATGAGATGGTGACCTACATCACACCAAGGTCAGCGACAGAGAAAGGTTGTCAGGTTTCCATTCGTGTGAAGAACTCAGATAAAGACCTCTTTGAGCGATTAAGTGCTCAAAACCTCGTAGCGGATTGGCGTGAACCGGATGTGATCCGTATCGCTCCCACGCCGCTTTACAATACATTTGAAGAAATATATAGATTCGTAGAACTTTTAAGATCGAACGTACATGCCGGATAGAGAAAATATACTTGTGATTGGAGCTGGACTTTGTGGCTCACTGCTTAGTTTAAGATTAGCACAATTAGGATACAAAGTACAATTAGTGGAAAAGCGTGAAGATATGCGAAAAGCAAAAGTTGATGGCGGACGTTCCATCAATTTGGCCTTTTCTGACCGTGGCATAAAAGGGATAGAACGCGTAGGTATCTTAGATAAGGTGAATAAATTGTGTATTCCCATGCATGGAAGGATGCTGCACGATGAACACGGGAATACGCAGCTTTCCAAATATAGCGGACGGGAAAAGGAACATATCAATTCCATATCCAGGACTGGCCTTAACAGCCTTTTATTGGATGAATTGGACAGCTATGATAATGTTCGTACATATTTTAATGCTCCCTGTCAGAAAGTAGACCTTAAAGGTGCAAGTGTAAGGATCCATGACAAGGAGAGCCATCAAGAAAAAACGCTTAATGCCGATTACCTGATCGGTACGGATGGAGCTGGATCAGTGGTCAGGAAACAGATGCAGGAACAACCGGGTTTTTTGTTCAGTCACTCCCAGGATTTCTTAACCCATGGCTATAAAGAACTGAGCTTTCCAGCAACGGATGACGATCAATATGCTACCTTTAAGAACGCGCTTCATATTTGGCCACGCGGAGAAAATATGCTGATAGCTTTGCCTAATTTAGATAAGAGTTTTACCGTCACTTTATTTTTAGCTTATGAAGGCGGCGAATACAATTTCAACAATCTAACAACCGCAGATAAAGTAGAAGAATATTTCAAAAAAGTATATCCTGATGCTTATGAGCTTATGCCTGAGCTTAAAACAGAATTTTTTGAAAACCCAACAGCTCCTCTGGGAACGGTGCGTTGCTCGCCCTGGCACTATGATAAAAGCCTAATTATGGGCGATGCAGCACATGCTATTGTTCCGTTCTATGGTCAGGGAATGAATGCTTCCTTTGAAGATGTGGTAGTTTTTGATGATATATTGCAGCAAAACCATTTTGATCTATCAAAAACCTACGGGGATTTTAGTCATCATAGAAAAAAAGATGCCGATGCAATCGCTGATCTGGCCTTAGATAACTTCTACGAGATGAAGTCACACACAGCAAAAGACCTTTTCCTGGCCAAAAGGAAAATTGAACTTTCCCTTGAAGAAAATCCTTCAATCGACTATTATTCAAAATATTCGCTGGTTACGTTCAAAGAAGACAAACCCTATTCCTACGCTCGAGAAAGAGGTCGTGCCCAGGACAAGGCCATTTTAAAATTACTTAAAGAAGACCAGATCGATCAAAGAATGAGCGCCCTGGAACAGTTCAAGTGTATCCAGGATAAAACTAACGAAATATTACAAGACGAAGCTCTTCTCTAAACATGGACCTATGGAAGGAAAAGTAGTTAAGAACAAAGCCGAACCCAGAGGAAAATTTCCGCATCTAAAACGCGTAGGTGATTTTATCTATATTTCTGGGACCAGTTCTAGAAGACCGGACAATTCCTTTGTCGGCGTGAATGTAGATGAAATGGGAACCACTGACCTTGACATAAAGTCCCAAACCAGGGCTGTACTGCAAAACATAGATGAATTATTGCAGACCGAAGGTTATAGCCTGAAGAACGTGGTGGATGTGACCAGCTTTTTAGTGAACATGAACGATTTTAAAGGCTATAATGAAACCTATGCCGAGTTCTTTGATGAGAACGGTCCGACGAGGACTACCGTTGCGGTCCATCAACTGCCGCATCCCCATTTATTGATAGAGATCAAAGCGGTGGCTTATATTGGTTAAAAAAAACTATCATCACTATGGAATGGACGATAAAAAACTACATTAATGGTAAGTTCAAGTCTCCAGTGGAAGATCAATGGGCTAGCAACATCGATCCTGCCCGCAATAAACCAATTGGAAAAGTACCGCTCAGCAATGCAAAAGATGTAGAGAATGCCATTATATCGGCAGAAAGAGCATTTCCAGCCTGGTCGAACACCACTGCAGAACATCGTAGTGAGATTCTTAGAAGAATCGCCCAAGAAATAAAAACCCAATTAGAGACATTAGCAGAAGCAGAGTCCATCGATAATGGAAAGCCCATAACATTGGCCAGAAAAATAGACATTCCCAGAGCAGCCTCTAATTTTAACTTCTTTGCCGATGCGATCACACAATTCGATACCAAAGCGCACGAGATGTATGCGGCCAAGGCGATCAATCTGAGCTTGCGTCATCCGCATGGGGTTGTCGCTTGCATTTCCCCATGGAACTTACCACTTTATTTGTTTACCTGGAAGATCGCACCCGCTTTGGCTACAGGTAATTGTGTAGTTGCGAAGCCTAGTGAGATCACGCCATTAACGGCCTATTTACTTTCAAGGATCTGTGAAAAAGTAGGATTACCTGCTGGCGTTCTCAATATCGTCCACGGCCATGGTGATCAGGCTGGCGATGCGCTGATTAAGCATAAGCTGGTAAAGGCGATCACCTTTACAGGAGGAACGGCCACCGGCAAGACCATTGCAAGCTCAGCTTCACCGCAGTTTAAAAAATTATCTTTAGAGATGGGTGGTAAGAACCCCAATATCATCTTTACAGATTGCGATTATGATAAAATGCTGGAAACCACGATAAGATCATCCTTTGCCAATCAAGGTCAGATCTGCTTATGCGGATCACGCATCTTTATAGAACAACCGATCTATGAACGTTTCAAAGCGGATTTCCTGAAAAAGGTAGACCAGTTGAAAATAGGCAACCCATTAGATGAGAATGTGGATTTTGGAGCTCTGGTCTCCGCCGAGCATTTGAAAAAGGTAGAAGGATATTGTGATATGGCCAGAAAGGACGATCAGGCCGATATCATATATGGCGGAAAGCGAATAAAAGTAAAAGACCTTGAAGATGGGTTCTACTTCTCTCCTACCGTGATTGAAGTTCGCAGCAACCAATGTGTTATCAATCAGGAGGAGATCTTTGGTCCCGTGGTTAGTTTGATGCCTTTTGATACAGAAGATGAAGTGCTGGAACTAGCCAATGATTCTCCTTATGGTCTATCGGCATCGGTATGGACCACCAATATCAATAAGGCGATGCGCTGTGGTCAAAGGTTGGAAAGTGGTGTGATCTGGATAAACACCTGGCTCAAACGTGACCTGAGAACACCATTCGGTGGAATGAAATCTAGCGGAATGGGACGAGAAGGTGGCCTGGATGCCTTACATTTCTTTACTGAACCTAAGAACATTTGTATAGATTATAATTAGAATATCATGGAAAAAGACCTTACAGGAATTAACGCTATTGTTTGTGGAAGCACTGCGGGAATTGGGAAAGCCACTGCAATGTCATTAGCTAAGAATGGTGCGAACATCACATTGCTGGCAAGGAACGAAGGTAAACTTAAGACTGTTATATCAGAATTGCGAGTGTTCAAAGGACAAGAACATGAACATTATAAAGTAGACTTTACGAAGCCCGAAGATGTAAAGGCAGTGATAGAAGTTGCCGCTTTGAAACGTGATTATTCCATCCTCGTTAATAATACAGGCGGACCTAAAGGCGGCCCAATTATAGAGGCTGATATAGATGCGTTCAGGAATGCTTTTGAGCAACATTTGATCTGTAATCAAATACTGGTACAAGCCTTGTACCCAGCAATGAAAAAAGTAGGCTTCGGCAGGATCATCAATGTGATATCAACGTCTGTTAAACAGCCGATTCCCGGATTAGGCGTAAGCAATACCATTCGTGGTGCAGTGGCCAATTGGAGCAAAACGCTGGCCAGCGAGCTGGGTCAATACGGTATAACCGTTAACAATGTTCTTCCTGGCTTTACGGAAACACAAAGATTAGAACAGATCATCATCAACAAGGCTGAGAAGCAAGGCAAGTCAGCACCAGAGGTCTCCCATCAAATGAAGGACAGCGTTCCTGCCAAGCGGTTTGGCAATGCGGACGAAGTGGCTGATGCCATTGCTTATCTTGCATCGAAAAGCGCTGGTTATATCAATGGAATCAACCTACCCGTAGATGGCGGAAGAACTGGAAATCTATAGGATACTCCTTAAGCGTTAGGTTGTTTTTTTACGATCATTATCGGGATATCAATATTCTGGTTCATCAACTCTTCCGTCACACTACCGATGAAAAAGGGTGAAAATGAACTATTGCCCTTATCACTGACTATTAAAAGGTCCACATCCTTACTTCTGATCATATCATTCATCACATTAGCTACATTAGCATCTCTTCCAGCCACTAAATTGATCTTTGTGGAGAAACTTAATTTCTTTTTAAATTTAGCCGAGCGTTTTTTGGTCGCATCCTGTACTTTCACCTTTATTTTATCAGTGGGAAGATAAGGCGAAAAATGCATTGGAAGATTATAAACATGAATACCCTCTACAGTTGCTTTAGACTTCTTTTGGATACTGTAACCCATCTCAAATGCTCTTAAAGAGCTGTTAGAAAAATCAGTGCCTATCCATATTTTATCAATTTTAGGATCGTACATTTGAGGCACCCACAGAATTTGGCATTTGAGCAATCTGACCAATTTACTGGGTAAAACTCCGGCTGACTGGTCGCTGTTCTTGTTTCCCAGGACTACACTATCAATACTATATTTACTAACGATATAACTTATGAGGGATTCGGTATATTGATCCTCAGAAATCATGGTTTCATATTCTACGCTCGAATTGAAGTTATCTCCTATAAAATCATCTAGCTCATCACTGATGATCTGTTCTATATCAATATCTTCTAACTGTTCTTTAAAAAGGTCTGTTATTTCGTGTTTTTTTATATTATGTACGAAAAAGACCTTTTTTATGGGTAGAATAGTTGTTAGATATTCAGTATATTTTAAAAGAGACTTATCGATATCAGATAGGTCCAAAGCTACTAGTAAATTCTTCATAATATTTAATTAATCCTCTTGTTTTGTTTTTTTGAATCCTTCATCCATATTTTTTGATCGACGTTTTATCATATCACTGACCACTTTTTCATAGCTTTCTCTCTCTTTTTGATTCTTTTCAGATTGTAACTTCAAATAATCTTCTTTGAGTCCTTTATATAATGAGTAGCACATGACCGTAAGAATGATGGTGAAAGGTATACCGGTTATGATAGAAGCTGTTTGAAGTGCTTCAAGCCCACCACCTACGAGCAAGACAGCAGCGACCGTCCCTTCAGCAACGGCCCAAAAGATACGTTGACCTACTGGTGCATCGATCTTTCCACCTGATGTAAGACTATCTACCACTAGTGAACCTGAGTCTGATGATGTTACGAAGAAGCTCATGATCAGAGCAATGCCTACGATATTAAGAACCGTCGTGAAAGGATAATCTTCAAAAAATACGAATAATGCTTTCGATGTTCCATTCGGGTCGTTACTGGTGATCATGTCCAAAACAGAAGTATTGCCATTGATGACCTCAAATATGGATGTGCTGCCAAAAGCGGTCATCCACAAAAAAGTAAGTAATGTAGGTACCAGAAGTACACCACCTATGAACTCTCTTACTGTTCTTCCTTTTGAAACACGGGCGATGAACATTCCTACAAAAGGCGACCATGCGATCCACCAGCCCCAGTAGGAAATGGTCCAACCTACCTGCCAATCTTGACCATCAGTAGTTAAAGTTTGATAACTTTCAGACCAAAACGCAATATCGAAAAAGCTACCTAAATAGCTTCCTAAGTTTTGTACATAGGCATCAAATATGAAAATAGTTGGTCCTAAGATGAGTACCAGGACCAATAGAGTTCCTGCAATTCTGATATTCCACTCACTTAAGACCTTCACGCCCTTATCAACTCCCAATATAACAGAAATTGTAGCGACAAAGGTAATGCCACCAATAAGTAGTACTTGCGTTGTTATTCCACCATCTATACCGAAAACATAATTTAATCCCGCGGATATTTGTTCAACACCAAAGCCTAAGGATGTAGCCAGTCCGAATAAAGTAGCTAGCACAGCAAATATATCAATCGCATCACCTAGGGGTCCGTGGATCTTATCCCCTAAAAAAGGATAAAAGACTGATCGTATGGATAATGGCAAACCTCTGGTATAGGTGAAATAAGCCAGGGACAAACCGACCAATGCGTAAACGCCCCAGGGATGAAGTCCCCAATGTAGAAAAGTGTACTTCATGGAATCCTGTGCTGCCTTGACCGTTTGACTATCTGCAATAGGCGGAGCATTAAAATGAGTTAATGGCTCTGATATTGAAAAATAAAGTAAACCAATTCCCATTCCGGCACTGAAAAGCATAGCGAACCAGGAGCCCTTTTTAAATTCAGGTTTGGCATCAACACCGCCTATCCTCAATCTACCATAAGGACTTAGGCCAATGAATATCATGAAGAACAAAAAGAAATTGATAGCCGTTATGTACATCCAACCAAAATTATCGGATGTGTTATTTTGAAGTTCTTGAAAAAAGGCTTCCGCTTGTTCATTAAAAATCAAGGTGAACGTAATGATTAAAATGATGGCTGTCGCAGATATAAAAAATACTGGTCCATTTACCTGTAGACCAAAAATAGATTCTTTCTCGTCCGAACGAGTAATACGTTTACTCATATTTAAAAATTTTTTGAAACTACAAAAAAATAATGAACTCGATCAATAGCGGGCTAAGAACCCCCAAAAATGTAGCAAAAAAGGTAATATGTTAATTTTTTAACATATTAGTATAAGTATTACTTATAGGTCAATAGTATTTAATTATTATTTAATTTTAATTTTTTGTTTTTAAACAGTTGAAAGATAATTATTTACAGAGTTAATTAACATTTTTACCTTATTAACATCAGACAAATACAAGGGTGTCACTACAATTCAAATCTACTTTCATTCAACGTTAACAGGGAGTATACTTACATTCGCGCACAATTAACAGTAAAAACAATAGATATGATTAAAACTTACACAAGATGTTTAAGTGCATTACTGTTGCTTTTTAGTTTCTCCATGAGCTTTGCTCAAGATGGCAGAACGATAGAAGGAACAGTAAAAGATCCAGATGGCATTCCACTAATGGGTGCGAATGTAATTATTAAGAATTCTGAACCTCCAAGAGGGACAACTACGGATTTTGATGGTAATTTTACCTTAGATGTTAGACCAGGTGATGAATTCATCATGGTCAAATATTTGGGTTTTGCCGACAAGGAAGTTGCCCTTGCAGGTAAGGACAAGTTTGACATTTCCCTCGAGGCCAGTAATCAATTAGATGAAGTTGTCGTTACAGCCCTAGATATGGAAAGGTCAGAAAAATCCTTAGGTTATTCTGTACAGAAAATAGGTAGTAGGGATATTAGCGATGTGAAAGTTGGTAATATTTCAAACAAACTAGCTGGAAGGGTTTCCGGAGTTTTTGTAAATTCTAGTGGTAATGGACCTACAGGTTCAGCAAATGTTACCATTAGAGGTCAAACTTCACTTACTGGTAATAGTCAGCCCTTATACGTAGTAAATGGTATGCCTATATCAAATGGACTTTTCTCACCAGGTGATGGTTTGAACGGTTCAACTACCATTGACTTTGGTAACGCATCGCAAGTAGTGAACCCTGATGATGTAGAGAGCATGTCCATCCTAAAAGGTCCGGCCGCTGCAGCGATATATGGTTCACGTGCAGCTAACGGTGTTATCTTGCTTACTACTAAGAAAGGTGATACTGGTGATGACTGGAACTTTGAATGGAACCTTCAAACTATGGGAAGGGAAACTCTGGTTGAACCTAACTTCCAAAACACATACGGATTTGGTGGTTATGGATTCTATAGTTATAAATCAGGCGATATCTATACCGCACAGAACGGTGTAAATTATTATGATGCGTTTGGTGAAAACTGGGGTCCAAGAATGGATGGTCAGAATATTAAACAATTCAACTCTAATGGTGAAGCTGTACCATTTACTCCAGCTCCAGACAATTTTGATGATTTTTACAGAACAGGTGTTCTAACATCAAATAATATCGCGGTAAGCAATAACTCGGAGAACGGTGATTTTAGATTATCTTACACATTTTTAGATGATCAAAGTATCGTTCCTAATTCAGGTGTCAGAAGACATACGGTCTATACCAGTGTTGGAAGAGAATTCCTGGATGATAAGCTTACTATAAGAGCTAACATATTCAACATTAGGAACAAATCAGATAATATCCCGAACGGTGGATATGATGAAAGTAACTCCGTACAATATGGATGGTTATGGTATCCAAGACAAGTTGGAGTTGGTGAACTTAAAGACTACTGGAGAGAAGGTCAAGAAGGTTCTCAGCAACGTTATGTTGAAGAGCTTTGGGTTAACAATCCATGGTTCGTTGTTAATGAAAACACGAACTCTTTCCAAGAGAACAGAGCTATCGGTAATGCTAAGATCAACTATGAGATCACCGATAAGTTAAGCGTACGTACCAGATATGGTGTTGACTATAAGAGAGAGTCAAGACAATTCAGGAGAGCAACTTCCACTAAAGCAATACCTGGACAATTCGGTAGTTACAGGGAGGATGAGATATCATTCCAAGAAACGAACGCAGAGATCTTGTTCACGTACACTAATAATGATGACCGAGAAGCTGACTTTAAATACGACTTCAAATTAGGTGGTAATATGATGAGACAAGCTTCTAAGACACTGGTTGCTAACAACTCTCAATTATTGATACCAGACCAATTTACATTGACCAATTCAAGAACTGATGTACAGGTGGAAAGTCGAAGAGCTGAGAAAAAGATCAATAGTATCTTTGGTATGGCCAATCTTAGCTATGATGATTGGTTGTTCTTAGACTTAACAGCAAGAAATGACTGGTCAAGTACTCTACCAACGAATGAGAACTCTTATTTCTATCCATCTGCTACTTTAAGTGGTGTTATCTCTGACCAGTTAGAACTTGGTGCTGATTCTCCACTAACGTTCTTAAAGTTAAGAGCTGCCTATGCAGAAGTAGGTTCAGATACAGACCCTTACTTATTGACGAACACTTATCAAGCTGAACCATTGTTCGGTAATAATCCAGCCTTAAGCAATAATTCATTTGCCGCTAATCCAAATCTTAAGCCTGAAAGAACGCAGTCCTATGAATTTGGTGTAGATGCAAGATTCTTTGAGAACGATCTAAAACTTGATTTCACTTACTACGATATGTTAAGTAAGGACCAGATCATTTTCTTACCTGTTCCTACCTCTAGTGGTAAAGAAACACGATTAGTGAACGCTGGTGAAATTGCCAGTACAGGTATAGAGCTTTCATTAGACTACAGGGTCATTGAAACAGATGATTTTAGCTGGAATACGATAGTAAATGTTGGTGCTAATGAAGCGATCGTAGAATCCTTACCAGACGGTGTACAGGACAGCTACCCTATCGTTTCTGATGTATTCCCAACAGACGGTGGATCGCAAGACCTTGAGCTAGTTGCTATTGAGGGTGAAAAACTAGGTCAACTAAGAGGTTTAGGGTTTCAAAGAAATCAAAATGGTGAAATTATACACGAAAACGGTATACCTCAATTAACCGATGAAAAAGTAACTGCAGGTTCTTACCAGCCTGATGCAAGATTTGGATGGCAAAACGTCTTGAACTACAAGAACTGGCAGTTCAGCGTATTGTTCGATGGTCAAGTTGGCGGTAGAATCTACTCAAGAGGTCATGCATTGTTCAATACCGGCGGTACGATCACTAATGAAGACGATCCTAATTTAAACCTTACTACATTAGAAGGAAGAGCAGAGTACAACATTTCATACGATAATAATGGCGAACCTGTATATTCCCTAAGACCTGGTACCGGTGAAGGTGTCGTTGGTCCTGGTGTTAATGCTAATGGAGGTGAGAATAGCACAGCTGTTGCTCCAAGGGATTACTTCTATGCTTACTATGGAAATGGTTTCAATCGTGATAATATTGAGGCTGCCACTTATGACAATGATTGGGTAAAACTTCGTGAGTTAAGATTAACCTACGATTTCCCAACTGAATGGTTCGGAGATCTTGGAATAGATTCTTTCAAAGCGTCTATCATCGGTAGGAATCTATTATTGATCACGGACGTACCTACTGTTGATCCGGAAACCTTCTCCATAAGAGGTGGAAATTTCGTGAACGGATTTGGATCAAACCCACTTCCATCTACCAGTAGTTTAGGTATTTCACTAAATGCTAGACTTTAATAATTAAATAATAGACTATGAACTATATCAAAAAGAACATATATTTAATGTTGATTCCATTATTAGCGATCACAAGTTGCGATGATGGTTTCGAAAATGTGAACTCTAATCCGAACGAACCTGAAGAGGTAAATGCAAACGTTCTGATGACAGGTGCAACAAGAGCCTCCATGAACTCCATGGTGGACGAATCTTTCTTATTGAGCAATAATATTGCTCAGATTACCGCGAAAACACTTCGTTCAGAAGTAGATCGTTATGACTGGACCGCTTTCACTACCTTATGGTTAGACCAATATAACGCCCTCAGGGATCTTAGGGATGCTGAGCTAATAGCAGAAGAAAACGGAAATGCAGCCACACAGGCTGCATCCATCATCATGCAGTCCCATATCTTTTACACCCTGACTATGGCTTATGGTGATATTCCATATTCTGAGGCTGTGAGCGGAACAACCGATGGTAACTTTGAGCCAGCTTATGATGACCAGCAAGTCATCCTTGACGGAGAAGGTGGTTTATTAGATCGCTTGCAAGAAGCAAACAGTTTGCTCGATCAAGCTTCTAATAACGGTGGAACTGTGGATGGTGATATCATTTTTGACGGTACGCCTACTAGTTGGATGAAGCTATCCAATGTACTTCAATTAAGGATACTCAATCATTTAAGCAATAAAAGAGATGTATCAGGTGACATGTCTAATCTTGTAGACAATGCGATGCTTTTTGAAAGTAATGCGGATAATGCGACATTGAACTACTTAGGCTCATTCCCAAATGAGTACCCATTATTCCCATTAAAGCAAGGTGACTTTGATGCAGTTGTTATGAGTCAGCAGTCCGTCAATATGATGCAAAACTATAATGATCCAAGATTAGGTCGTTATGCAAGACCGGACAATGTGGTTGCCCTTGAGCAATTCGATTCACCAAACGCTGTTTATTCAGGCGCTGAAAACGGTAGTGAAACCGGTGGCTGTAATAAAGGTGGATCAAGAATAGGTGCTCGTTATTATGACTATCCCGGACATCCAACTGGTGATGTTGAGGCAAATGGTATTATTGCTACCTATAGTGAGCAAGAACTGATCATTGCTGAAGCTATGCAAAAACAAATAATTCAAGGAAATGCTGGAGACCATTACAAAAATGGAATAGAAGCTTCAATGAACTATTATGGTGTTAATTTAGATGCTTTCGGCTGGAATAGTTTTAGTGATTTTTATGATAATTCCGGCGTGGCTTATGATGGAACACTTGAAAAAATATGGGAGCAAAAATGGTTAGCTACATTTTTCCACGGTATCGAGCCTTATTTCGATGTTAGAAGAATGGTGTATGAAGCAAATGGTGGAAATAACTTTGATGTAGCAGCTGTTCCATTCCTTGTTGCTCCATGTGAAAATGACAACAATGGCGATCTACCAACAAAATTCCTATACCCAGGTAACGAGATCAGCTTGAACAATGATAATTACACCCAAGCTATTGAAGAGATCGGAGGAAACACCCAAAATGGTGTTATTTGGATCATGGAGTAATATTTAAATTACTTCACCTTACTGTTAAGAGAGCGACCGTTCATTCGGTCGCTCTTTTTATTTGCTGGCGAACATGGATATAAGCAAGCTTTATTCAAATACTTGCTTGAAGTATTGACACAGTTGGAATGCTCGCCTACAACAGTGCTTTATGAATTCCTGGATATTCGTATCGCTTGATATTATTTCGCCACAAAGATGCTGAGAACACATTATTGTTATCTTAAATAAAAAATTAATGGATGTTATTTCGTGTTCGAATAAAGTTTTAGGTGATTTCATGAAGCTAGCGATAAATTGTAGTAGCATTTATATAGCTATAAAACCTCGGTTGTAAAGAAGAAACTCCTTATCAAAGGATTATTAGCAGTTTAAATTTATTAAGATCCGATTTGATCATTGAATAAAGCATACTTCTCTTTTATCTTGGATTTGATATTCAGGTCAGACACGATCAATACAGGTTTAATCATCACTATTTTAAAGATAGCTTTTAGTTCACAATAGTAATCCATAAAAGCTGATCAGATTTATTACAAAGCTTACAGTTAAGATGCTATCGTTGCAATATGCAGGGGAATAGAGCCGAGAGAAGAGCTTCAGAAAGATGAGCCTAAATTAGCGTCTATTCTTCATCGTCTCTGAAGTATTCATTGATCCTTGCTCTAAGCTTGCGATTATAGTCTTCAAAGAGCCATTTCCTGTAATTCTTTGTGTTATTGATGATGCAAGTGGAATATTCTTTTATCCGGTCTTGTATGTCGTCCTTAAGTTCTCTGGCCAATATCCGGGCATCAAAAACGTCTTCTGAGTTCTCGGCACACATCCTGGCGTGTTGATCGATGGATTTTTCCAAAACTTTGATGGACTTTTCGCCATTATCTACGGCCTTATTGTAATGATAGCGTACATCAAAATCGATGTCATCACTATTTTTGAACATAGCTCTTACCTCATCTGGCATCTCGTATCTGAAATAGCTTTCTATTTCTTCATCGGTGACCAGATTTTCAAGGAAATAGTCAGGGTTCTTGAATATTAATTGCCAATCAACAGGTGATTCCCAGGGACCAAATCTTGCTACATTATTCCCAAGGTCAATGATGTTGAACTCATCCTTATTAGGAAGTTTTCTGGAACCACGTCCGATCATTTGAAAATAAAGTGTCAGTGATTTAGTTGCTCTGTTCAGGATAATGTTCTCCACCGTAGGTTCATCAAACCCCGTAGTTAAAATACTGACCGACGTTAATATCGCGTCAGGTTTTTCCCTGAACCATTTAAGGATCTCATTCCTTTCTTGTTTACTATGAGTATTATCTAAATGTTTGATCTCATAACCTGCTTGTTTAAACGTGGTATAGACGAACCAAGAGGTATTGATACCATTATTGAATATCAAGGTCTTTCTTCCCTTGCACTTCTCTTCGTAGGCCTGGATCAATTTGTTCTGCATGGACATGTTCGTATACAGGTCTTCAGAAGATTTCACCGTGTAATCACCCGTCATACCAACCTGTAACTGACCTAATGCCACATCATATGTATAGGTATTTGCTTTCGCCAGGAAGCCTTTTTCTATCAGAGAGGATATCGATTCACCTACGACTAGTTCATCATAGTTTTTGTTCATCGGTAACTTGATATTAGAGCTTAATGGTGTGGCCGTTACGCCTAAAAGGAAACTTTCTTTAAAATAGCTGAAAAGCTTGGTAAAAGAATTGTAGTGTGCTTCATCTATAATGGTAAGACCTATATTGGAGACATCTATCTTCTCCTCGGTCAATCTATTGTTCAGCGTCTCGACCATGGCCACAAAGCACATATAGTCATTGTCATTGGAAAGTTCCTTCACCTCGCTGTTGATCACTTTGTTCCTCACACCAAACTCTTCTAGCATATCAGAGGTTTGCTTACAGAGCTCTATTCTGTGGGTAAGTACGATAACCTTCTTCCCTACTTTCTCTATGTATCTCTTAACGATCTCAGAAAAAACGACGGTCTTTCCACCACCCGTAGGTAATTGATATAGTAGGTTATAATCAGAGGGTGAATTCTCTATGTGTTCAAATATGTTCTTAAGGTCTTTCTCCTGATAGTCATATAATCTTTTTTCAACTGCTTCCTGCATAATCTCGTTGGGTTTTCAGATTTGCAAAAATAATGAGATCTTAGGCTTACAAGAAATATTTTAAGAATTAAAAGTTTTTTTATTCCCTGTACCTGTTCAAGGATAGTTTTACCTAATTTTGCAACAAAAAATAATGTTGTGGAAAATAAGAAAGCTAAAAGATTACTTGATAAAATAATAGATGATACGGATCAAAATGGGATAGATGATTCCCTGATCGACTCATTAAAAGAGCTCAGGGAAATCGTCGTTGAGCAAGAACTTCCCGTCATCGCCAAGGTGCTAAGGTTGACCTATCAGCATTTAGAGGCTTTTGAGGATTTCCTCGTTCCTATTCCGGAGGACGAACCTCTGGATGAAGAACAGGAAAAAGAAAATATTAAAGGCAAGGAAAGTATATCTTATTTAATGAACCTGATCAAACATCATGATAATAAGTTTAATCAAGAGGAGATCAGGCATTATATATATTATCTGGAAGTATTCGCTGAGGATGATTAGTCTTATCGCATCTCCTCGAATATAGTCCGCATCAAGCGCTTTTTGTCATTGAGACTTTCCTCAAGTGATATCATTGTTTCCGTACGATGTACGCCTTCAATGTCATCGATCTGAAATATGATCTTTTTTGCATGCTCTGTATCACGAGCTCTGACCTTGCAGAACAAATTGAACTTTCCTGTAGTGATATGAGCTACCGTAACGAACGGGATTTCATGTATCCTGTTCATCACGAATTTGGTTTGAGAAGTCTTCTCAAGGAATATACCAACAAATGCAATGAACGTGTACCCTAATTTTTCATAGTCCAATGCCAGTGTGGAACCGGTGATTATCCCGGCATCTTCCATCTTCTTTACCCGAACATGAACTGTTCCGGCTGATATCATTAATTTTTTAGCGATATCTGTGAAAGGAGTTCTCGTGCTTTCAATGAGCATGTTCAATATCTGATGATCGGTCTGGTCTAATTTGAATTTATTCATGATTTAAATTTAAAATGCAAATCTAAAAATTAATAACAGATTAATTAGATATTATTGGTGTTAAAACCTAAAATAATGAATAATTAACAGAATTGATTTTTATATCTGATAAATATTCATTTTTGTTCAAATAATGAAGTGGTTCACCATAGCTACCTTCCAGATAGTTGAATCCGGCATCTATTACCCGATGGGCAGGATTCAAGCGCTGGGAAACATGACTTATCCGGGGACGATAACAAAGCTTATCATTATGGACTTCCACATCATAAGTGTAATACAGATGGAAATGGCCATCATTTACTTTTACGTTCTTTATCATCAGGTCATAGTATAACTTCTGATTCACCGGTAATTGATAATACAGCTTTACTTTCTCATCGGAGAACTTTCTGTCAACAATTGCCCTTAGTAGTAAATAATAACTAAGCATACAATGGTAAACAGATCTGTTTCGTTCATAGTCTAACAGAAGTTGTCCAGCTTCTACCAATATGGTAGGCGTTCCTTGTTGTTGAAAAAAATCACCAAAACAATGCTCATTAAACGTTTCATCATATCTACCTATATGACCTTTTAGCCCGTAATGGTTTAAGTGTTCGGCTACTTCAGCGATCACGGACATACTTTGTCTTCTATTCTGGTTCAGGCTTTGTTCCTTATTAAAACTGGGCGCAAGGAAAGATAGACCAGCGGGGTTGCCATTTACTCCAAAAATACTGCGCTGATCGTGTAAATTTAAGCACATATCGGGTTGATGAGCTTGATAAGTGTTCATCAAAAGCCTGCTTTCCGGCTGTCCCAGGGAAATGGCATCTCTATTCAGGTCTACGTTGTTCGCATTATTCCTTTGGAACTTCAATGCTCCATCCGGATTGACAATAGGTATGATGATAAGCTGTAGGTTTTCGTAAAGCTTAGCGAACGCCGATGGATGTCTGTCGATAAGAAAAATCAGGTTTACAAGCGCACGCGTCGTGGTTGATTCATTACCATGCATTTGCGACCAGATCATCACCTTTGTATCTCCCTTTCCCCAGGTCAGTTTTTTTATAGGAACAGCATTTACGCTCTTACCGATAGCTTCCTGACTGAATGCGGTCGATAATTGTTCCTGAACGCTGTAGATCTTAAACGGGTCGATATATCGTCCTTCGGTTTCCTTGATAAGGTTTACTGAATGCTTAAGTAGTTCTTTAAAACTTTTCAATTTCATGTTACAAATGTAAATTAATATAAGTTCACAACTGTAAATTCAATGGAGTTCCCTATGTAAACAATTGTAAACTACATTGTGTTCGTTTGTTAAGTTTTTAGTTAGTATTTGTAAACTCGGTATAAGCAAAAACTATTTTTATAATCATATAATACATTATCAGTTTTTTATATAGATTATTTAAAGCTTACATTCAATTTATTACACCTATTTCCTATGCATGATTTGGCTTGTGGACCTAAAATGTTTACATTTGTAATTATACTGATTTCGTTAATAAGTTTACAATGGTAAATAGTGAGGAATTCGCTAAGCGATTAGAAAAAGTCTTTGATCATTATGATCTAACGGCTACTTCATTTTCTGAAAAGGTCAATGTAGGAAAAGCTACCATCTCCCATCTGCTTTCTGGAAGGAATAAACCCAGTTTAGATTTCGTATTAAAAACGGTCAAAGCTTTCCCAGAGGTAGAACTCTACTGGCTATTAAATGGAAAAGGCTCCTTCCCGACCGAAAATTTACCTCAAAAAGATAAGGAGATAGAAATAGATAAATACCATGATAAGCAGGAAGACCAATTAAGCCTACATGATCAGCTGACGGATGAACCTTCTAAAAAGGAAAGCACGGTTTCTAATTATCCAAATAAAAAGTTGGTCAGGGTTATCTTATGCTATGAAGATGGGAGTTTTGAAAATTTTGACCCTCGAGAATAAATTGGTTCGTATCTTTGTATTATGCAAAGAATATTATTGCTCATACCTTTATTTTTCTTGTTCTCCTGTTATGAGGCGGAAAGGAATTGCAATCAATTCAGGGAAGGTACATTTGAGTTCAAGACCTTAGTGGGTGACAGTATTGAAACCACTTTGTTCTACAGGAACGACAGTATAGAGATAGAAAAGTACAAAGGCGTTACGGATACCGCCAGCATCAGATGGATCAACGACTGCGAGTACGTTCTAAAGAGCCTTTCACCGGAAAGTATCAGTGAAGAAAAGCAAATGCACTTTAAGATCCTTTCCACCAGGGATAACACGTATAGATTTGAATATAAAATAGTGAATTCCGACCAAAAGGAAACCGGAAAGGCCACAAAGATAAGTGAAGAGAACCTTATTAAACATTGAACCTGAAGTTCATCACATCGCCGTCTTTGACCACATACTCTTTTCCTTCTATCCTTAATTTCCCAGCTTCTTTCACCCTGGTCTCGCTGCCGTATTTCACATAATCATCATAAGTGATGACTTCAGCTCTGATAAATCCTTTTTCAAAATCTGAGTGGATCACACCCGCAGCTTCTGGTGCTTTCGCTCCCGTTGGGAATGTCCAGGCACGGACTTCCTTTTCGCCTGCCGTAAAATAGGTCGATCGGTCCAATAATGAATAGGCCTTTTTGATCAATTTGCTCACGCCAGCTTCTTCTAACCCGATGTCGTCCAGGAACTCCTTTCGCTCCTCAAAGGTTTCCAATTCTGAGATATCAGCCTCTATTCCCACGGCCAGGACGAGCACTTCTGCATTTTCATCTCCTACCGATGCCTTTACCTTCTCTACATACTTATTGCCACTTACAGCAGACGCTTCATCTACATTACAAACGTACATGACCGGTTTGTCCGTGATCAGCTGCAACGGCTTGATATGTTCTTTCTTGAGTTCATCGTCCAGGTCAATACTTCTCACGGACCGATTGCTTTCTAATCCGTTTTTCACTTCTTCTAATATTTTTGCTTCTGCTATTGCTTCTTTATCACCGGTTTGCGCGGCTCTTTTGGTTTTTTCCAGTTTCTTCTCTACGGTTTCCAGGTCTTTGAGCTGTAACTCTATATCGATGGTCTCCTTATCTGCAATGGGATCGATATTGCCATCTACATGAACAACATTATCATCATCAAAACATCGTAACACGTGAAGGATGGCATCGGTTTCGCGTATATTGGCCAGGAATTGGTTCCCCAGTCCTTCACCTGTGCTCGCCCCTTTTACCAGTCCAGCGATATCCACTATTTCCACTGTCGTCGGAACTACTTGTTGTGGCTTTACCAGTTCTTCTAATTTCAATAGTCGTTCATCCGGTACACTGATCACGCCTACGTTAGGTTCTATGGTACAAAAAGGGAAGTTGGCACTTTGTGCCTTTGCACTTGATAGCGAATTGAACAATGTGGATTTGCCTACATTGGGTAAACCTACGATCCCTGCTTTCATATCCTTATATTTTTAGAAAGCGCAAAAATAGGTTTTTTGTTCCAGTCGATAAGCCTTAAGCTTTTATGAATAAGCTTGTGTCCAGAAATTTTATTGTATCTACTAGGGCTTGTACCGGTCGGATTTTCTGGAAGCTCCCACTTTAGGTTGGTCAGGTAAATAGCCTTCCTGGATGGCGTCAGCTGAAAAACCATCTATTGCTCCATATCTGTGGATGCTCACATCCTCAGGTAAAGGTTTCATCACTCCTTCCAGACCTTCATAGAAATGCTTTCCAGCTTTTAAGTTGACCGTCTCATCCGGTGGGTTCGCTGGTTGATGAGAAGATGGAATGATATAGATGATCGAAAAATCGGCCCTTTGACTTTGAAGGTCTGCGATGATGCTATCCACTTGTTCCATCGTTTCTTCAATGAAAGGCGGGTCCAGACACCAATGTCCATTTTGGGGTAGTTCCTCCAGATCAAAAAAACTTCCGCCGCTACCGAATATCGCATCGGTATCATAGAACAAGCTATAAAATCGGGCATCTTCCTTGCCCAGTAATCGCGCATTGAACGGTGATGCGAAGCCCTCATGACGAACGCCCCAATTGTAAAATAACTGGTAAACTCGCTCTGGCGGCCCGATATGTCTTGTTTCGGAAAAGATGGATGCATATCTGAGCGCGGCGGTCAGTATACTGATCAGGGCTGTTTTCTCATCGTTGTGCAAAGCCACGTGATCAAAGGCTTTTTTAGTATATTGATTTTTTACAAGCTTAAAATCACCAACTTTATAATAAAGTTCCGTTTCTTGGGGTTCCAGCTTTTCTGCTTGCTTTCCTTCTATCTGTGAACTATGGATGATGCTTTTTATCGTTAAAACGGCATCGCCCAGATCATCCTGTAGCCCTACGCATCTGATACCTTCTTCAATATGTCTGTCTTCTATTTGGGCCAATGGATCTTCTCCCCTGTACTTTTCATATAAAAGCAAGTACATCACGGCGTTTTCAAGTAATGCTTTTAATTGGGATGAGCTGATTCCCTGGTCTTCAAATTTTTCATCGATATTTTGTAATATCTTCCGGCTTTTTAGCCAATTCGTATAATTCTTTTGTAAAAAGGATCTATCCATTTATTCGTTTTCTGTTGAATTTTTAATTTGATCTATCTTTCTGAAACGTTTTGTTTCGCTGATCTTAGCATTTGCTTTCCGGCGATAATGCCGATCTCTAATCGCTGGTCCGTTCCTTTGTTTTCTGATGGTTGGGCATGACCGTGCCAATTTAAAACAAGTCGGTCGCTCTCGATCTGTTGTTCTTTTAATTGTATCGCGATATTCTCTACTCTTTTTCGAGCGATCTTATCATTCTTTTCAGCAGAACCCAATGCATCGGTATGATTGGTTAGGTGGATCTTGGTTTGTTTATAAATTGAGAAGATCCGGCTTAATTTTTCTAATTGCTCTTTCTGCTGTTCAGATAGGTCGGTGGTCTGCTCTTTAAAATAGAAATCGCTTTTCTTGTCCAGGGTCATCAGGATACCTTCTCCAATCCTGCTCACTTCCGCCATAGGGAATCGCTTCTCCAGCTGATCGGCCAGCTGGTCCATCTTATGACCTATGAACGCACCTTCCGCACCGCCTACGGCTCGATTCAAGATCGTGGCGACCAGTGGCTGTCCTTTTTCTTCTTCAGAAGAACTTGCAATAATGACCTGATCGGATTGAGGCTGAGCAACCTCTGGCTCTACCTGATCTTCTTTTGTTCCGGGCGTACCTTCCTGAGGCTTTGGCCCACAAGCCATAAAAAAGATGATCAGGGAAAAAGATAGGATGTTGTTTATTTTCATACGAATAAATAAAGCCCAAAGATAGTTTTTTCCTGAATTATAAGAAGATCCGTCCTTAATATTTTATCAGTTGATCAATGGTTTCATTTAATCTATCCACGGGCAAATACTGATCTTCAAGGGCTGATGCGAACGGCACCGGAGTGGCCATACTATTGACCCTTCTTACTGGCGCGTCCAGGTATTCAAAGCAATGCTCTGCGATATAGGATGCCACTTCCGCACCTACGCCACCATAAGGCGTATCTTCTTGTAATACAATAACTTTTCCAGTTCTTTCAACGGATTCTCTGATCGCTTCAAGGTCTAATGGCTGTAAAGACCGCAGGTCCAGGATGTCAAAATCCACATCGGGCTCATCATCTGCATATTCTATCGCCCAATGTACGCCAGCACCATAAGTAATAATGCTGATGTCCCTGCCTTCCCTGATGTGTTTTGCTTTTCCTATGGGAATTTCATAGTACTGATCGTCCACATTGCCACGGATACTTCTATACAAGGCCTTATGCTCAAAATACATTACCGGGTTCGGATCATTTATCGCACTGATCAATAATCCTTTGGCATCATTTGGAAAAGCCGGATAGACCACCTTTAAACCTGGAACTTTAGTAAACCAGGCTTCGTTGGTTTGACTGTGGAACGGACCGGCACCAACGCCAGCGCCACATGGCATCCGCAAGACCACATCGGCATTTTGTCCCCAGCGATAATGCGTTTTAGCCAGATAATTAACGATGGGATTAAAACCAGAGCTAACAAAGTCGCCGAACTGCAACTCTACGACCGACCGCTTTCCCTGAATGGACAATCCCATTGCCGTGCTTATAATGACTGATTCACAGATAGGCGTATTTCTGACGCGTTCCCTGCCGAAAGCTTCTACAAAGCCTTCAGTGATCTTAAAGACACCACCGTATTCTGCAATATCCTGACCCATTATTATCAGGTCTTTATCGCTTTTCATGGTTTGATGAAGACCTTCTTTGATCGCATCGATGAAACGGAGCTCGCGGTTGATATTTTCCCTGGGATGATTGATCCTGGTTGGCTGATGATCCTGATAAACTTCTGCTAATTCCTTGTCTTTAAATGCTTTTACGTCCGGTTCATTAAAGGCTTGCTTTAGATGGTCATCTATGAGTTGTTTGTTCTCTTTTCTTATTGATGCTATCTGATCGGCTGAAATGATATTTTCATCCTTTAAATAGGTTTCGTAATTGGTTATCGGGTCACGCTCTTCCCAATAGTTCATCAATTCCTTTGGCACATATTTGGTACCGCTGGCTTCCTCGTGGCCACGTCTTCTAAAGGTCTTGAACTCAATTAATACTGGTTTTTGGTCTTGACGAACGCTTTTAGTGATATCGGTTAATTTGTTGTAAACCTCAATGATATTATTGCCATCGATGTAATGTGCGTCCATTCCATAGCCTATCGCCCTATCGATGAGGTTGTCGCAGTTGTATTGCTCGTTCGTAGGCGTGGAAAGGCCGTAACCATTATTCTCTATGCAAAAGATGACCGGCAGTTGCCAGACCGATGCGAGGTTGAGCGCTTCGTGGAAATCGCCTTCGCTGGTACCGCCTTCGCCGGTAAAGACCGCCGTGCACCTTCCGGTTTGATCTAATTTCTCTGCCAGGGCAATACCACAGGCAACACCGAGTTGCGGTCCGAGATGAGAGATCATTCCGACGATATTAAAATCCGTCGTACCAAAGTGAAAGCTGCGGTCGCGTCCTTGTGTGAAGCCCTTTGCTTTGCCTTGCCACTGGGCAAATAATCGATACAGCGGAATGTCCCGATTCGTAAAAACCCCTAAATTCCTATGCATGGGAAGAATGTATTCCTCTTTATCCAGCACTTTGGCGATCCCGGCGGCTATGGCTTCCTGACCGATGCCGGCGAACCATTTAGATATCTTCCCTTGCCGCAAGAGGATCAACATCTTCTCTTCTATCATCCGCGGGAGTAAAATAGACTTGTAAAGTGAAATTTGTACGTCTTTGGATAAGTTGGATTGAAAGTTCATCAATTGTAAAGCTTAAAATGGCAAATTTATAGTTTTCGTTCTGTATTTGATATATGGTAGGTAAAAATGAGCATTATGATCAGATGAAAAACATCATTATAGCTTAAATTTACATTTTATATCACTTGATGAACCTAATGCAATTTAAAAGATTAGATGAAGAAGCCGAGATTTAAAAAGATATCTAAAGAAGAGAAAAAGACTTCAGGATCAATATTTGTGCTTATTTATGATATGGCTCAAGATTGGATGAGACCGTCTCCCAATCATCCTCTAGCGCTTCAGATCCTTATCTTTATTATCAAGTTGCCTCTTTTAATTCTATTCCTGCTCCTATCTCCTATCATTTTTCTAGTCATGTTCATCACTTTTGTCATTGGCCTATGAAACAAGAAACCTCAATGATCATCCTGGTGATCTTCTCAGCTTTACTTTTTGTCATCCATCAGTATATGCAATGGATCGTCCAAATGAACATAGACTTCATTGATGATTATTTAGACCCAGCAGTTCTAATGCCACTTATATTGTATGCTGTGCTATGGGAACGCAGGATCTTACTGAACAACAAGAAGATGAACTTACCTTATCTAGTTATATTCGGCTACTTTGTGACCATGGCAGTGCTGGGAGAACTATTGTTTCCCTTATTAAGTGATAGGTTCACGGCAGACTACTGGGACATTCTCGCCTACGCATTTGGCACTATCGTCTATGTGACTGTTAGAGAAGTATCTCTTCCTAAAAAGGCAACGCATAGTAGATCCTTTTTTTGAATAAAATTCTAACGCGAATACAATGTAAAATTGCTTCTTTATGACCACAAAGAAAGTGGTGTACGTTTATAAAAATTCATATTAAGCTGTGTTATAAAATTCCTTAACAATTTTAACAAAGTATGGCTTACACCTTACTTTAGGTATACTTGTGCCTAACTGTAGCTTCCCTTAAGCTACGGCGAAGCTAAGTTTAAAAACCTTGATTGGATTGCGTAATTGATAGCTTTTCTTTAGTTTTATTAAAATTTTTGACAGGCAAAAGCAACGGTTTTATGGTGTTCTATTAAAAAAACAACCTGAATATGTAAATGTTTGTTTTGTTATAAGGAGTTAGCAATAATTATTACTAAAAGGGTAAGTAAATTGAAAAATATAATTAAATATTTATGCTTTACGTTAATAGCTCTCTCATCCTGTGAGAAAGTAAATGAACCTAATACGGACAATCTTTCAAATGGTTGGGTAAGATTTGAAGATAACCCTGTCTTTCGTGATACTGTATTAAATGTACCATACGACTATGAAGTGGCCAGCGATGCCCATGTGTTTTTTGATGAGAACTCATCACTTAAAATGATTTATACGGGAGATGTCAACGAAGTCGTTTCTATCAAACTCGCAACTGGTAATTCATGGACAGATTGGGAAAAAGTAACCCCACTGCTTTATGAACCTAATTCTGCAGGAACTGATGTATCTAAGGAGACGGCATTTTACAGAAAATCATCAACAGGTAAACATCAAATCTACTACATTGGTTATGAAGGTGAGGACACCTACGAGTCTCAAATTTTTCTTGCAGAAGCAGACTCCTTAACCGGAGAATATTATCAGTATCCACAACCGGTAATACCCAAAGGAACAATTGCTGGAAAGGATGTTTATTGTATTACATCACCAAGTATAATGGAACATGAAAGTGAATTATATATCGTTTTTATTGGATGGAATGCTCATCCTGACGAAGTATCGGAAGTATGGATGATAGGAGCCAAATCAACAGATGAAGGACATACCTGGACAGATTTCCAATTGGTTGATACCCCAATAGGAATGGAAGGTCAAGTAACAAAAACTCCTGATGGAAGTTTTATTGCAGTAAGCACTGGCGATTATGACAACACGGAAGCAATTTTTTACGCTACAGCAAATCATCCGTTTGGACCATGGAATGAAAATGATGAACCAATTTTGATACAAGCTGGTGCACCCTATGAGAAAGATGAAATCATTGCTGCTCAGATAACAATTGATGAAAACACCGGAGAGCAATATTTGTGTTATACAGGAGCCGATTATCAAAAAGGATATTGGATAATGTTGGCAACGATGGAATAACTACTGCAAACTACTAAGCCTTCGTGCGGTCGGATTGATCACGCTAAAGACGTGACAGGCTATGCTAAAGTCGTCACAGGCAACGCTAAAGACGTGACAGGCCATTCTGAAGCCTGGCAAGCCATTCTGAAGCCTGGCAAGCTCAGCATGAAGGCGGTGTTGCACCATCCCTTTGCAAGGTGGCTTGTTCTATGGGTTTGTCCTTAAATTAGCAAATGAT
>CAJXLO010000013.1 GCA_913056525.1 uncultured Psychroflexus sp. | reverse complement strand
TCCATCAAGTTCAAATTCTCTATTTTGTTCATTTTCACAATATTTTCGAGCCTTTTTCGCTAGTCTGCTGAAATTGACCATAACTATATTATGTATACTGGTCAATTAAAATCTTTGATTGTATTTTTCCAGTTGGCTTCAAGTGCATTTGGATATATAATTAAAACCTTGGTATTATATCCATTTTTGGCTATGTAACGTTTGATTATACGTGAGGCAACAATCGTTTTACCTAAACCAACGACGTCTGCTAAAATAAAACCATTGTGTTTCATTAGTTTGCTAAAACCTTCCACAACTGCATCAGCTTGATATTGTAAATTAGTGTATCCTTTAGGCAAATCTCTACTATCTAGATCATCTTTAATTACTGAATCGCCAAAGTATTCAATCAACATTTTAATATAAAGCTCATATGGTGTTACTTCTTCATTTAAATATGTGTTTTTCTTTAGTTTACCTAAATCAACTTGTAAAAGTTCAGTTGCATCTTCCCACAGTTCTTCAAACTCTTGTGTGGCAAATTTTACATCTTCAAAATCTTTAAGTAATACGTTAAAACGCTACAGGCTAAAACAAAAGTTTCATTAAAGTTCAATTGATATGGTATTTAAGTTTAGAGTCGTCTTAGACATTTTAGACGATGTTTTTAGGGATATAGAGATAGAAGATAATCAGACCTTAGAAGACCTGCATAACAGCATTGTTCAGGCATTTGGGTTTGTAGGCGATGAAATGGCCTCGTTCTACAAAAGTGATGATGACTGGACGCAAGGTGAAGAGATCAGCCTTTTTAGTATAGAAGAAAGTGCGCAGGCGCCAAAAGTGATGGGCGATGTAGCACTTAATGAAGCGTTTGGTAAGGAAAAGACCAAAATGATCTATGTGTACGACTTCCTGAATATGTGGACTTTTTATGTAGAGCTGGCAGACATAGAGGAAGTTGACCGCTCTAAAACTTACCCAAACTTGATGTATTCCCAGGGATATCTCCCCGATTCCCCGCCGGAAAAAAATTTTGAAGCTGAGAAAACAGGCCTTGATGACCTTGACGATGACCTGGATGACGATCTGGACCTGGACAATTTAGACGATATCGATCTGGATAATTATTAGTTTACGATCAGTGAATGTAATTTGATTTGTGACTCGTGACTAATGCTAAATGGCAGTGTCCATTCAAATATGGTTTATTCTGAATTTCACGTTTCTGATGACATGAACTTTAGCAATCATCGAGTTCTTCATTTTTTCACGCTCATTGTTTTAATTCTAAGAATGGCCAGGGACAGTATCCTGTTCTAAAGAAGAAAGAACTAAAGTTAAAAACGATAATAGTCTCTTTGGAGATTTGACTTCAGACTTCACAAAAAAACTTTGAGAAAGATAGACCATAAAAGGAACCTGATGAATGACCTGGAAAATGTCATGTATATAAAAGTCGTCATTCGATAGAAAAAGTTCAGCATCAACCGTGAAACGCTCTTCAAAATATTATCTGGTATTCCACGTTTGAAAAAACGTATATTCATATCTTTGACTAGAAAAAAATTAATTTGATCATGCTTAGAACCTTTATCGCTTCTCTCCTATTCTGCTCAGGTCTAATGTCACATCTATACGCGCAGCAATCCGAGGTCTATGTAAGTCCCATAGCGACCTATCAGAAAGCATTAACGCTTTATGAGAATGAACAATATCAGGCTGCGCTCGCTTTGTTCGACCGATTACAAAATTCGGAAGTCGATGAACAATTGCAGGTGAACAGCCAATATTATTACGCCGTATCAGCTATCAAAAGAGACCAAAATGGCAGCGAAGCGCTGATGGAAAGTTTCGTAAGGGAAAATCCTACCAGTACAAAACGCAATAATGCATTCGTCAACGTTGCCGATTATTATTTTAGGACCGGCAACTACAACAAAGCTTCAAAATGGTATGAACGCGTATCAAAAGGCAACTTGTCCAGAGACGCACTGGTGAAGTATTATTTCAACTTTGGGTATGCCTCTTTCAAATCAGGAAAAAAGAAAAGGGCCAGAAAATATTTTGAACGCGTAAGGGACAATCGGGAATATGGTTCTCAGGCCAAGTACTATCTGGGGTTTATGGCCTATGAGGAAGATGACTATCAGCAGGCCAACAGGAACTTTGAGCAAGTCGATACTGATAAGCCCACAGACAAGAACCTTTCTTACTTCCAGAGCGATATGAACTTCAAATTGGGGAACTTTAAAAAGGCGATCCAACTGGCCAAAAAGCAATTACCCAAGTCTAATTACAGGGAAAGGTCAGAGCTTAATAAGATCATAGGCGAGAGTTACTTCAACCTGGAACAATACGATAAAGCGATTCCCTTTCTGGAAGAGTATGAGGGAAAAAGAGGAAAATGGAACAATACCGACTATTATCAGTTAGGCTACGCCTATTATCAACAAGGTGATTATCAAAAGGCCATTGAATCTTTTAACAAGATCATCAACGGGAAGAACTTTGTCGCACAGAACGCCTACTATCATTTAGCACAAGCCTATCTCAAGACCGAAAAGAAGACCGAAGCGCTCAATGCATTTAAAAATGCTTTAGAGATGCCGTATAATAAAGATATCAAACAAGACGCCTATCTAAATTATGCGAAATTGAGCTATGAGATCGGTAATACCTACACCAGCGTTCCAGAAGTATTACGTTCCTATCTGGACAAATATCCAAGGAGCGAAGAGGCTGAGGAGATCAGTAGCCTATTGATCGATGCTTATGTGAACAGCGATGACTATGTTTCAGCCCTGGAACTCTTGTCCGGTAGCGATAAGTACGAAGACAAGCAACGGTATCAAAAGATCGCTTATGAGTATGCCGTTCAACTTTTCAGGGATGACCAATATAAAAAGGCCGACATTTATTTTGACAGGTCGCTCAATGAACGATTAGATGATGAATATACCGCGCTGGCAACGTTCTGGAAAGCTGAATCAGCCTTTCGACAAGCCAAGTATCAGGAAGCCGTAATAGGCTTTAAGGAATTTAAAGGGATGCCGGCCGCAAGAAATACGGATATGTTCGATCAAATAGACTACCAATTAGGCTATGCGTATTTTAAAACCCAGGACCATCAAGAAGCTGAACAACATTTTAATGATTTTACGAACAATACCAGGCGAGATGACCTAAAGCATGATGCATACATTCGATCAGGCGATGCCCATTTTGCTCAGGGTGATTACTGGCCAGCCATGGAAGCCTATAACAAGGCTAAAGCGATGCCGAACTTTAAAAGTGATTATGCCTTTTATCAGAAAGCGATCAGCTATGGTTTTGTAGATAGGAACGAGCGCAAGATCGAAGAATTGGAAAAGTTCCTTCAGGAGTTTGACCGTTCCATTTACAGGGATGATGCCATTTACCAATTAGCCAACACCTACATCGCGGAAGGTCAGGAACAAAAAGGCATTCAAGCTTATCAGCAGATCACACAGGAATTCCCAAAAAGCAGATTCGTTCCTCAAGCCCTGTCTAAACAAGCATTGGTAGAATATAATTCCGGCGATGATGAGCAAGCGCTGGCGATATTCAAACAACTGGTGAAAGACCATCAAACTACTGATGAGGCAAGGGACGCTGTCCAGACCGTACGTGAGATATACATCGATCTGGGAAAACCGGAAGAATATGCCCAATGGGTGAAAAAATTGGACTTCGTGAACATCGACGATAAGGAAATTGATAAAACGACCTTCCAGTCCGCTGAAAACAAGTTTATCAATGGGAAAAAAGAAAAAGCGATACAGGGTTTTAAAAAGTACCTGGATCAATTCCCAAAAGGACGCTACGCACTGGATGCGCATTTCTATCTGGCTCAAATGCTCTATAATAGAGATCAGTTCGATAAGGCAGCACCGCATTATCAATTCGTAGTAGACCAGCCGAAGAACAATTTTACAGAAGAATCCTTAAGCAGGTTAGCAGAGATCTTCTTAAAAAATGACCAGTATCCAAAAGCAGTACCTCTATTAGAACGATTAGAAAAGTCTGCATCGTTCACCCAAAACGTCCTTTTTGCCCAAACCAATCTGATGAAAGCCTATTATGAGACCCGGCAATATGAGAAGGCCATCACTTATGGAGAAGAAGTCCTGAACCTGCCATCCATAGACGAAACTATAAAAAGCGATGCGCACGTATTTATCGCCCGGTCGTCTATGAAACTGGAAAGAAAGGATAGAGCACGAAAAGCCTACAGTAAAGTAGAAGAGTTCGCCCGAGGGAAGAGAAAAGCAGAAGCCCTGTATTTTAAGGCGATGTTCAATAATCAAGATGGGGATTTTAAAGCTTCAAATCAAGTGGTTCAACAAATTACCAGGGATTATTCCAATTATAAGGAATACAGTTATAAAAGCCTGGTGCTCATGGCAGATAATTTCTATAATCTGGATGATAGTTATCAGGCCAATTATATTTTACAGAACATCATCGATAAGACTGCTGATCAACCCGATATTCAAGAATCGGCGAGGAAACTCCTGCAAAAGATAAAAAAAGAAGCAGCCAAGACCAATTCATCAGTTGAAGCGCAGGAAGTAGAAAAAGACACTATGAATAAGAATTAGTGGTCATAGGTTTTTATCGAGATAAAAGTCTTCCTGGTTGATCGTCTGAAATGCATTATCTTTAAAAGTAACTTTTGACCTGAAACTAACTTGATGAATGCTCAAAGTGAAGTGCTCTACACCTGATCGCTTAGTAACTTTATGCTATTTGTCTGTCATTATTAAACCGTATCTTTCTAAAACCATGCGTCAATAAATACTGACAATTTAAAATAATCAGTGCTTAACTTGCAAGAAGAATGCTTCAATAAGGCCAGAAGAAGTTGATTTTTTGCCAATCAACCTGTCAAGCAAAACGGTTAAGCCTATTCACCCAAATAGCATAAAACCTCTAATTTAAAAATATTGTTTAATTTGGAGGGATTATACTCAACCGAACAGCTTTATTAAAAGGTTGAATTAAAATATTAAAATGTCTAGCTTTAGGTCTGATCTCGCGCAGGAAAAGATATTAGCTGAATATCTGGATACAATATACGCTAAAAAGGAACTCGATTTTAAAAGAACAAATGATCTGGACCTTCAACTTCAGGGCATCGATATTATCATAAATTTCAATGAGAAAGAGTATCTGATCGATGAAAAGGCACAATTACATTACCTAAATGCCGATCTTCCGACCTTCACCTTTGAACTCTCTTATTTAAAAAATGGCATCTTAAAAGATGGTTGGCTTTTCGATCCCTCAAAAAACACCCATTACTATTTCTTGATCTCAGGGATCTTCCTGAAAGATGATAAGGAAGAATTATCTCATGCTGATGATATAAAAAATATCAAGATTACAAGTGTCAACCGAAACAAGTTGATCGAACATTTGACATCCATCAGACTTGATAGACAAAGTCTAGGACAATACGATCTTGCCTTAAGGGAAGGTTCATCCTTTGGTAGCAATGTGATCAATGAACTGGATGGGCGATACGGCGGCCAAATGTATTATACGAAGCATCTCACAGAGCAACCTATGAACCTGCAACTCAGACTTTCCTATCTCATTCAGCATGGTGTGGCCAAAAAATTCTATTATCAATAAAAAAGCACCTGCTTGATCTAACAGGTGCTCCCAAACAAAACCATATTAGCTTCTGTTAGTTAGATGTTTAAAAAAACAGAACAAATGATAAGCTAGCTAGATGCTTTTTTCAACGGGCATGACCGCAGCTTTTACAGGGTTTGATGCTAATGAACCATTGTATTCCCTGATAAGCTCAAACAAGTTCTGAACCTTGTCAGAGGTGTCAAAGGAAAAGAACATCAGGGATTCGCTACCTAATTTCGTGGAAGGAAACCAGGACTGAAAATCCAGCTCGTTCTTTTCGTTCTTATAACCTTCGATATTGAAGGCACTAAAGGCGTTGACTTCCGCTTTTTCCAATAGTTTCATGATATCCTTTTCATAATCAGATACACAAGTGATAATGACCATTTTCATATTAGTTGTCTTTATGATTCTTTTTTTCAATGAGATAATAGATCAGCGGAATAACCAATAAAGTTAAGAAGGTCGATGCGATGGAACCACCCATGAGCGATATGGCCAAACCCTGGAATATTGGATCGAATAAGATCACAAACGCACCGATGACGACCGTTCCGGCTGTTAGCAGTATCGGTGTGGTCCTTACAGCTCCGGCTTCAATGATCGCTTGCTTTAAAGGAATTCCATCGGCTAAACGCAGATTGACAAAATCAATCAACAAGACCGAGTTCCGCACCATGATACCAGCAAGCGCGATAACGCCGATAAATGAAGTTGCCGTAAAAAAAGCGCCTAATAACCAATGCCCTAAGATGATACCAATAAGCGACAATGGTATGGCGATCATCATCACGATCGGTGTCCTAAAGCTCTGGAACCATCCAACGATTAGCATGTAGATGATGATGATCACACCACCGAAGGCGATTCCCAGGTCACGGAAGACTTCCAGGGTGATCTTCCATTCGCCATCCCATTTAACTGTAAAGTCATCGGTGGTCTTGGGTAGTCCCAGATAGGATTCATTGATCTCATAACCTTTTGGCATATCAATGGATTTCAGCTTATCTTCCATACCTAATATCGCATAGACCGGACTTTCCAACTTCCCAGCCATTTCTGCGGTCACATAAACAACACGTCTTTGATTTTTCCTGTAGATATTTTTAGGAATATTAGATTTTTTCACCTTGACAAGATCCCTGATCGGGTAACTAACACCGTGCTGAGAAACCACTTCAATGGATAGGATATCATCGACTGAAGTTTTTTGCGCATTGGCGATATCCAGATTTATACCTACTTGTTCATTGGCATTTTCCACATATAAATCTACTATGGATTCCTTGCTCAAGGCCATACGCATGGTTTGCATGATCTGATTCGTACTCACACCATATTCCTGTACTTTTTGCGTCTTTACCTCAAACTTGTATTCTTGCTGTGGTGCCTCTACGCGCCAATCTACATCAACAACATCTTTTGTGTCGTGAAGTATGTTTTTGATGGAATCAGCTAATTGGATTTGTTGCTTATAATCCGGTCCATAAACTTCTGCCACTATAGTAGATAAAACCGGTGGTCCCGGCGGAACTTCCACAACTTTGACATTAGCCCCGAATTGGTCGGCTATTTTTTTGATACCGGGTCTGAAATCCTTAGCTATCGGGTGACTTTGTTTACTTCGGTTATCCTTATTCTTAATATTCACCTGAATATCGGCATGATGATCACCAGAACGCAGATCATAGTGTCTCACCAATCCATTAAATGTAATAGGTGAAGCTGTACCTACATAAGATTGATAATCAACAACTTCTTCTCTTGTTCTGATATATTGGGCGATTTCCCGGGTAACGCGTGAGGTTTCTTCTAAAGTGGTTCCCTCCGGCATATCGATGACGACCTGGAATTCATTTTTATTATCAAATGGAAGCATCTTCACGATCACAGAATTGGTAAAAAACAAACTGAATGAAGCTAACAAAACACCAACCGTGATCAGTAAAAATGCCCATCTTTTTTTCTTATTGTTCAAGAGTGGAGTCTGGATTCTTTTGTAGATCCTGAAAACCGGTGTTTCTTTGATGGACGTATCATCATCATCTGCTTCTTCATCTTTACGGCTGTCTTTTTCACGGAGGAATATTACGCCTAAGTAAGGTACGATGGTCAATGCGACGAAAAGCGAAAGAATCATCGCAATAGAAGCGCCGATAGGCATCGGACTCATGTAAGGTCCCATCAACCCTGTAACGAAAGCCATAGGCAATACCGATGCGATAACGGTGAAAGTGGCCAGGATCGTTGGGTTACCCACTTCATTGATCGCATAGAGCGCCGCTTTCCTAAACGGCATCCGTTTCATTTTAAAGTGCCGATGCATGTTCTCAGATATGATGATCGCATCATCCACAACAATCCCAGTTACGAAGATCAAAGCAAAAAGTGTGATCCTATTTAATGTATAATCGAGTAAATAGTAACTGAGCAATGTCAATGCAAAGGTGATCGGTACGGAAATGAACACGACGAGTCCGCCTCGCCAACCCATGGCAAGCATCACCACTAAAGTTACCGCAATAATGGCGCCTATAAGGTGCAAGAGTAGTTCCGATACTTTATGAGAAGCAGTTTCTCCATAATTCCTGGTAGTTTCCACATGAACATCGTTCGGGATGACAGACTTCTTATAATCTGGGATCTGTGCAATGATCTTATCGGCAATGTTCATAGCATCTGCTCCTTCTCGTTTAGCGACTGATAAAGTAACAGCCGGATATTCTCCCGGATGTTCTGCCTTAGCTTCACTGGCCGGACCATAACCAAAAGAAACGTACTGCTGTGGTGATTCGCCGGTCAGCGAAACATCAGCTACCTGTGATAAATAGACTGGTTGCCGATCCTGCGTACCGATAACAAGGTTCTTTACATCTTCTACCGATTTGAAAAAATTACCGGTAGAAATATTAATGGATTCATTGTTTTGACTGATCTGACCGCTGCCTACTTGAGCATGATTAGCTTTGAGTTGTTGCGCGATCATCGGTAAGCTGATATTGTAGTTGGCTAATTTCAAAGGTTGCAGTGCAATGTTTACTTCCCTTTTCCGTCCGCCTACCGTCTTGACTTCAGAAACATCTTCTATATTCTCTATTTTATCCTTTACCGTGTTCGCCATGGTTCTTAATTGCACATCGCTATAATTTTCGCTCCAAAGCGTGAAGTTCAATATCGGCACATCATTTATAGACCTAGTTTTCACCATCGGCATGGTGGCTCGGTCGGGCAGTTGGTCGCTGTATTTCATCAACTCATTGTAGAGTTTCACATAAGACCGTTCTATATCTTCGCCCACTTCAAAGCGCACGATCAACATTCCCTGGTCCTTCATAGACGTTGAGTAAACATAATCCACGCCGGTGACGTTTGAGACTGCTTTCTCTAAAGGTTTGATGACGTGGGATTCCACTGCTTCCGGTTCTGCTCCAGGATAACCGATGAAAATATCGGCCATGGGAACATCTATTTGTGGTTCTTCTTCCCTGGGTATCAGGAACGAGCTCCATACACCAACGATAAGGAATATTATCATCAGCAATAAGGTGAGCTTAGAACCTATGAATACTTGAGCTATTTTTCCTGCAAATCCTTTATTCACTTTCTTTATTTTTTTGATTACTGAACGTTTATCTTAGCGCCGTTGTAAAGTTTTCCCTGTGCATTTATAATGATCTCTTCACCTTGATCAAGGCCGGATAAGACTTCTACACTATCTGCATTCCTGCTTCCTATTTCTAACCAGCGCAATATGGCCGTATTACTTTTACTTACCGTATAAACCCCTATTAGATCATTGGTGTAGATTAAAGCAGATTTGGGAATACTAATGCTTGCATTCTTATCTTTTAATTTAGCATTGATGCTGACTTTTGCATACATTCCAGGTTTTACGGCCTGATCATCGGGAATGCTTAATTTGATGATGTATTGACCGCCAGACGCAGAGGATGAGCTACTTATTTCCGTAAGCTTTGCTTCCAGATCAATATCCAATGATGCGATATGCACATTGGCCGTTTGTCTTTTTTCTAGCTGATTGATCTGCTCCTCTCCTACTTTAGAGACCACTTCAAGTTGACCATCTCCGCTCAAATTGAGCAAGGGTTTACCTGGCATAGCCAAATTTCCGGTTTTGATAAACTTGTTGGTGACCCTACCATCGAATGGAGCCTTAATGTTAACGTAATCTAATTCGGCATTTATGGACTCTAATTGCTCTTTGGCCGCTTCTAAGTTTGATCGGGCGTTATCATATTGTAATTGAACCTGTTCCAATTCTTTTTCAGAAACGCTGTTGTTCTTTCTCAACTTTTTATAGCGTTCCAGATCTTTCCTTGCATTATTAAATGCTGTTTGCGCGGTCTTTATCTTAGATTTGACTTGTGCTTGCTTTGAAGCTAACTGCGCATTATCTAAACGAATAAGGACTTCGCCTGCTCTTACCTTATCGCCAACTTCTACATTTATTCTTTTTACATAACCGGACTGACGTGTGGTTATCACACTGGAAGATACCGCCTGAACCGTTCCACTAGCTTGAATACTGCTCGTGGAAGATGTCGTAACCTTTTGCGTTGTTACATCTATTACAGGTTCATCGGTCGCTGTTCCTTCTTGCTTTTTTTCAGAACAGCTAAGCAAGGATAGCATAAAGGTACTTAAAAATAATATTGTTCTTTTCATTTTCTGTTATTTTTCTGTAAGTAATTGATAGTAAAGTAAGTTGTAGTTATATTCATAAACAGCTTGTAAATAGGCCAATCTTTTTTGAGCCGCTAAACTTTGCGCTTGCAGAAGGTCTGCTGTTTTTTCCAGGCCTTCATCATATCGATCTTTGATGATCCGCAGTGACTCAACAGCTTGTTCCTTAGCTAATTTATTGCGACTGATCTTATTTTCAGCCAAACTTAAAGCCCTTAGCACCTTATTGATCTTATTTTTCTTGTCATCAACATATTCTTTATATTCCAATTTAGCGCGGTCGGCCTTTGCTTTTGTTTCTTGTAGTTTACCAATATTTTGATAGCCTTTGAAAAGGTCCCATTGTAGAGAAGCGCCAAAAAAATAACTATCATTGCCAGTTTGGAATGCATCATTATCGAAATATTGAATATTACCGAAGGCATTCAAACGCGGTAGGAAGTTGAACTTCCTGGACTCATAAAGTTTTTTATAGGATATTTGCTTTTTCTGCATCGCCTTAACATCGGTGGTGTTTTCCAGTTCGATATCTTCTTCCTTTTGTTCAAAAAGGTCGATCATTTGAAGCGAATCCTGAGGTACTAATTTCTTAGAAGATTCGCTTTGCATAAGGAAGTTCAGCTTATCGGATACATTTTGAATACCGTTCCTCGCTGCTTCCAGTTGATTTTCAACGGTTGATTTTCTTACTTCAGCTTTCAATAGATCGGACTTGTCCAAATAACCGTTATCATAAAAGTCCTTTGTCACTTTATAACCTTCCTGTGCGGTTTTCTTAGCTTCCCTTAGTACCTGTTCAGAGGCATAAGCTAATTGAAGCTGCATAAAAACACTTTTTGTCTTAACGATAAGGGCATCTTCCCTGAACTGATTTTTCAATTCCTGAGCTTCTTTAGCATAGCGTGCTGATTTTCGTTGGATAAGCTTATCGAGGTTCAATAAAGGTTGCTGTACCTGAAGTGTGGTGGTAAAATTACTGATACCATCCGGATCATTAAGCTTTGCCACATCAAAATCTGCTTGAGTGAAAATGCCCTGGTTCAATTTTGCACTAAAGGCAAAAACAGGGTTATTTGTCCTGTAAAAGTCGTGCGAAACCTGAACTTTTGGTAAAAAAGCCGCATTGGACTGTCGATATTGCGCCTGTTTGACATCAGCCTCTTTTTCGTTTATTTGAAGCGATAGGTTATTTGCTTTTACAGCATCTATTACTTCAGCCTCGGAAATTTGTTGCCTTTCCTGAGCTTGCAATAGACTGCTTATAATCAAACAAGCTATGAGCCAATAGTTTTTCATAATTCTTTTAATATTTGCTACAAATGTAGCTATTCAATGCTGCTGTATCCGTAACCTAGGTTACAACCCAAATAAAAACTGCCGATAGTCAAAACTACCGGCAGTTTTTTTGTGATGATAATACCCTTATCATTGACCCTGACCTAAAGAAAATCCTCTTTTCCCGTCAAACTGATAAAGGTTCTCTGTTTTAATAACATCGAATCCGTGAGAGAGACAAGATCGGTAAGCCTCTAAAATATCTTCTGCGCTAACAGGTTCTCCATCCATTGAATAGAATCTACACCGCCAATGATCGGTACAAAAGGTTTGATCAAAACCGTCCGGCCATACTTTAACTCCGCGATTGGTGATCATCTGTAGTTGTAGTTTATCAGTACCTGCTTTTGCTAAGTTATCACCAAAAAATTGAGGATCCGTTCCCTTATGATGAATAAAGATATCTACGCCTAATGCTTCCTTTTTATGCTCATGACGATGATAACTATAGAATTGGATACTTTTACCAGTAGAATAATCAGCGGGCATCATATTTTTAGGTTTTTGCCCCAAATTAGCGATCACCATATCGGCAAATTCGTCAGTTGACATTTTCTTTTTGCTGATATCGGGATTGTGAATATCAGCTGTATGGTATCCTTCCTCAATGGTTGTTTTCCATGCATTTTCAATCATTTTAGCAGTATCGCTGAGATCCATGAAGTTCAATAGCTGAATAGCTGCCTGGATCAGTCCGGAAGGATTGGCAATACCTTTTCCGGCTATATCAGGCGCCGAGCCATGGATCGCTTCGAACATCGCGCAGTCTTCACCAATGTTGCTCGTCCCACAAAGCCCTACGGAACCAGATATTTGCGCGGTAATATCGGAGATGATATCGCCATAAAGATTAGGGGCTACTACCACGTCGAAATCTTCTGGTCTTTCGGCTAATTTTGCCGTTGCGATATCAACGATCATGACCTCTGCCTTAATGGATTGATATTCTTTACTAAGCTCATTAAAGACCTTATGGAACAGGCCATCGGTCTGCTTCATGATATTATCCTTTACGAAGCAGGTTACTTTCTTGCGATTATTGGCCAAGGCATACTCAAAAGCAAATCTTGCTATTTTCTCACATCCAGGTCTGGTGATCAGTTTAAGGCACTGCTCTACTTCATCGGTTTGACGATGCTCGATCCCAGCGTAAAGATCTTCTTCATTTTCCCGGATCACCACTACATCCATATCCTTATGTTTAGTATCTACGTAAGGATAATAGGATTTACAAGGTCTTACGTTAGCAAAAAGATTAAGGGTTTTACGCATAGTAACGTTTAGGCTCTTATAGCCGCCGCCCTGAGGTGTGCTGATCGGTGCTTTTAAAAGATACTTGTTCTTAATGATACTATCCCAACTTTCAGGTGTTATTCCTGAAGTATGACCAGCTAGATAAGCTCGTTTACCAAGTTCAACTTGTTCAAGATTCAGTGGTGCATCCGATGCTTTTAGGATCTTCAGCGTGGCATCCATGATCTCTGGACCAATGCCATCGCCCTTTGCAATTGTGATCGTTTTGTTCATTAGGTTATTTTTTTTAACAAATGTATAACCTATGAACATTCAAAATTATTTATATGTTTTAATGATCATATTAATGATATAAATAATAATTTTATAAATAGTTTATTGTGAGGTGAACAAGTTATGGTATGATAAGCTAAAATCACGATACCAACTGAATTTTTCTCTTTTGATCTTTTCCTTTTCGTTCCTTATGTAAGCTAAATAAGCTTCTGCCAGGGGAGAAAGCCGTTTGTTCTTGAGCCAGATAAGATTCCATTCCGTGGTGATGGGCGTTTCCCGGAACGGAATGATCTTTATGACATTGTTCTTTAGAGCGTTCTTTAAACCGATTATCGGCATCAATGAGTTGCCTATGCCCGCAATGACCGCTTGTTTTACAGCTTCGTTTGAAGTAAGCTCCAGCTTTTTATAGGCAGTGATGTTCCTTTTTTTGAGAAAGGTTTCCATCGCCTGTCGTGTCGCTGAGCCATTTTCCCTAAAGATCAACGGACGTTTTTTAAGCACCGCTGTATTGTCCTTGTCCGTAAAATTAGACTGGTGATTACAAACCCAGAACAAGGTATTAGAAATAAGCGGCTCACGATGTACCTCAATGTGTTTGGGTAAGGTTGAAACCAGCGCAAAGTCCACCGTATTCTGTTCCAGGGTTTCAATGACCTTTAATTTATTGGTTACATCCATGTTTAAATTGACTCCCGGATGTGCATTGAGGAAATCACTCAAATAATAAGGCATAACATACTTTCCGGTAGATACAACGGATAATTTGAGTTGACCTACCAGTTTTCCCCTGAACGCTAATGTCTTATTATCAATAGCCTCTACTTCCTCTAGTATCCGATGCGCTGCTTCAGCGATATTCTTGCCAAATTCCGTAATGTAAACTTTACGACCGATGATTTCCATCAATGGAATATCAAATTGCTTTTGCAAATTTTTGAGTTGGATGGATACCGCAGGTTGCGAGAGATGTAGATCTTCTGATGCTTTAGTAACCGATCGTAGTTCTGCTACTTTGGCAAATACCTTGAGTTGATGAAGCGTATATTCCATAATTAATATTTATAGATCAAATATAAAATATTTATAAAAGTAAATCTGCATAATTATCAAATTTGCCTAAAACCTATATATGTTCAATTTTAGAAAGAAGAAGCGATTGTTCATTGCTTGTCCTACCTGGCACATCGAGGATAAAATACGAAACAGCACGAAAGATGATTGCTATTTTATCAATACGCTAGGCGGAATTTACATAGAGGACGAACTATTTATCGATCAATTAGTCCATACGATCAAAAATGAGGGAATCCAAAAGCTAAGCGTTATCGCCAATGCAGATTGTATGTTCATTAAAAATCTTATAGAGCCACAGGATGATCTGGAAACAGAGGCGGAAGAAGTGATGACCTGGATCTATCATAAGAAGTACGATGCGATCCGATCGCTGAACAATCAGCGTCAACAAAGGTCAACATTAGCCTATTATTGTGCCCAATTTTCCCTGGGAAGGATCCTGCAGGATCCAAAGTTCCAGATAAACTTTCAGGAAAAAAGATTAAAAACCGGAATATTGACCAATGGTGAAACTATTCAGATATGACCCTTTCGGGTAGAATTAAAACTGAATTTTCAACCCAGCTGATATTAATTTACTGAATTGGGTCTACGCTTCAAGAAAAACACGTGTTCTATCCTCATTAATTATCCCGATACTCACAG
Organism: uncultured Psychroflexus sp.; assembly: GCA_913056525.1. Lineage (GTDB taxonomy): Bacteria > Bacteroidota > Bacteroidia > Flavobacteriales > Flavobacteriaceae > Psychroflexus. The sequence goes on along the minus strand of CAJXLO010000013.1, from coordinate 22,999 downwards.
AGAGGAATAAGATGCCTCCAGCCCTGATCAGTCATTCGTTATCATTATGATAATGCCCTGTGATAGCTACATCATTTAGCTTAGTTTGCACCATTCTTATGGGAAATTATCAAAGTCAACGAGCAGAATTCTGGTGTGCCTTCACGCATGGGATTGGTATAGTTACTGGGCTGATCATATCCTCGTATTTTATTTTACGATTCGATGGGCTGGAAAATAAAGTCCAATGGGCATTAGCGGTCTACTGCTTAAGCTTTATTTTTCTTTATTCAGCTTCTACTTTTTACCATTTAATGAGTTCGATCAATCGAAAGAAAAAACTACAAAAGTTGGATCATATTGGCATTTATTTTCTCATCGCGGGTACTTACACGCCTATCTGTGTCAACTTACTTTGGGATGGTCATGGGCAGTTACTTCTATTGGTAGTTTGGTTCATCGGTGGAATTGGAAGTTTGCTAAAATTGAAATATACAGCAAAGTTCGAGAAACTATCGCTCTTCTTATATATCGCTATGGGTTGGTTGATCTTGATCGATATCCGCTATTTTTTAGAAGTGGCTTCCACATCCACCATTGTTTATCTCGTCCTGGGTGGTTTGGCTTATAGCATTGGCACAGTCTTCTATCGTTGGCATAGCCTACCGGCACATCATATTATTTGGCATGTCTTTGTATTGATTGGCTCGTTCTTCCATTTTTTGATGATCGAACAAAGTATTAATGCAGTATGATAGATCTTTAAAAACCTTATTTTTGTAAGACTTTTAAAAGGACATTAAAACATGTACTACGAACGGATTCCACTTGAAGAAGGCGATTATTATATAACGGACAAAGGCTATAGATGTTTTACAGAACAATATCACCTTAAGCGCGGCTATTGTTGCCAGAGCGGTTGCAGACATTGTCCTTATGGTTTTAATAAGAAAATTCACTGATCATGATCTCAACAACGACAAATTTTAAACAACAAATACTGGAAGGCATCCCAGATAGATTGCCCGAGGCAAAACCTTACGATTCCGACGTTAATCATGCGCCAAAACGCAAGGAAATATTGAACAAAGAAGAGAAAAAATTAGCGCTCAGGAACGCCTTACGCTATTTTGATCCTAAGCATCATGCACAACTTGCTCCTGAATTTAGAAGGGAATTAGAAGAGTTCGGTAGAATTTATATGTACAGATTTCGTCCTGATCATGCAATGTATGCCCGACCCTTAGAAGATTATCCGGGTAGATCTGAACAGGCTAAATCTATCATGTTAATGATACAGAACAATTTAGACCCAAAGGTCGCGCAACACCCACATGAACTGATCACTTACGGTGGCAATGGCGGCGTTTTCCAGAATTGGGCGCAATATAGATTGACCATGCAATATCTGGCGCAAATGACCGATGAGCAAACCCTGGTGATGTATTCCGGTCATCCTATGGGATTGTTCCCTTCGCATAAAAAAGCACCACGTGTGGTAGTTACTAATGGTATGATGATCCCTAATTACTCCCAACCGGACGACTGGGAAAGATATAATGCTCTAGGCGTGACGCAATTTGGTCAAATGACCGCTGGAAGTTATATGTACATCGGTCCGCAAGGTATCGTTCATGGTACGACCATTACCGTGCTTAACGGATTCAGAAAGATCGGGAAAGCACCAGAGGGCGGACTCTTCGTAACGGCTGGCTTAGGCGGAATGAGCGGTGCCCAGCCTAAAGCCGGGAAAATATCCGGCTGCGTTTCTGTGTGTGCAGAAGTCAATCCTAAAGCTACGCAAACCAGACATGAGCAGCAATGGGTAGATGAAGTTATTTCAGACCTTGACGAACTCTGTGCCAGAGTAACGCAGGCCAGGAAAAACAAAGAAGCGGTTTCTATTGCCTATCAGGGAAATGTGGTAGATGTCTGGGAAAAATTTGATCAGGAAAACATCAAGATCGATCTGGGAAGCGACCAGACCTCACTTCATAATCCATGGGCTGGCGGCTATTATCCGGCAGGTTTGAGCTATGAGGCCTCAAATGAGCTTATGGCCGAACAACCAAAGGTATTTAAGGAAAAGGTCAGGGAAAGCTTAAGACGACAAACTAAGGCGATCAATGCGCATACCCAAAAAGGAACCTATTTCTTTGATTACGGAAATGCCTTTTTATTAGAAGCTTCTCGTGCCGGAGCATTCATCTATAAAAATGAACACGATGAATTTGTGGACCGGTCGCAGTTTAATGGTGACACTGACGATTTTGCTTATCCTAGCTATGTTCAGGATATCATGGGACCGATGTGTTTCGATTTTGGTTTCGGACCGTTCCGGTGGGTTTGTGCCAGTGGTAAAGAAAAAGACCTTAACAAGACCGATGAGATCGCCACGCAGGTATTAGAAGAACTAAAGGCCAAAGCACCTGAAAAGATACAGCAACAAATGGCGGATAATATCCGATGGATAAGAGGTGCGCAGGAAAACCAGCTGGTCGTAGGTTCTAAGGCACGTATCCTCTATGCCGATACCATAGGAAGAATAAAGATCGCTGCTGCTTTTAATGAAGCCATCAAGAAGGGTGAGTTAGGACCGGTCATCCTGGGACGCGATCATCACGATGTTTCCGGGACGGATTCGCCTTTCAGGGAAACGTCAAATATCTACGACGGTAGCAAATTTACCGCAGATATGGCCATCCAAAATGTGATAGGCGACAGCTTTCGTGGAGCAACCTGGGTCAGTATCCATAATGGTGGCGGCGTTGGTTGGGGCGAAGTTATAAATGGTGGTTTTGGTATGCTGTTAGATGGAAGCAAGCTTGCCGATGACAACCTAAGGTCGATGCTTTTCTGGGATGTTTCCAATGGGATTTCCAGACGCGCCTGGGCACAGAACGAAGGTGCATCATTTGCCATTGATGAGCTTATGAAGGAAGAAGAAAAGCTCAAAGTGACCAAATCCCATCATGTGGATGACCGTATTTTATAGTTATTAGGTAAAGAACTATATCTATGAAAGCATACTCTATTGATAAGAAAAAGATAGCTTGAGATCGTTGATGAGCGTATTACAGTTGTATCTCAATTCATAAAGAATAATCGGGCCTTCCATTGGTTCGTTTGACCATTATCATTGGTGACTTCAAAGGTATCAATATAGGAAAGTTGATTTTCATCAACCTGAACTTCCTCTAATGTTCCAATGGTATCACCATCAGATATAAATGTCATCGTAGCATCCGATACAGAAAAATCATAAACTACCTGACCATTATTGCTGTTCAATGTCACGGTGCGATTATTATTAAAGACCAAATTAACAGAATTCAACAGATCATCGGTTTCCTGAAGCATTTCAGCCTCGCTTAGGTCTTGTTCATTAATGGCTACGCTAACGAATTCAGCACTGTTATAATTCCAGGGCGAACCTTCGATCATGGAAACTTCTAATTCGGAAAGATTTTCTGCCGGAACTGAACTTTCATCGTTTGAGCAAGCGAGTGTGAGCAAAAGTAAAGGTATGAATAGTAGTTTGTCCAAAATATTTTTTTTACAAATGTAATTAATGGTCAAACAAGTATATGAAATTTTAAAAGTTAATTTAAATGTAAATATCCCTTTGAACAAATTCGATTTAACGCTTTTTTGAAGCTAGCGGTATGATTTTTGGTTATTTTTATACAAATTGATATAAAATGAGGTTAGTACAAATGTTTTTAGGAATAATGGCTTTCGCCTTGATGAGTTCATGTGCGAGTGTAGACGTTTCAACGGATTATGCAAGCAATGTAGATTTTTCGCAATATAAGAGCTTTGCTTTCTATAAACCGGGAGTAGATAAAGCAGAAATATCCGATCTGGATAAAAGAAGGATCCTTAGAGCCATAGAGAGCGAACTTAAGGAAAAAGGAATGGTCAAGTCAGAAGATCCTGACCTTTTGATAAGCATTATCACAGATGCAGAGAAGAACGTAAACGTCTATCAAAACAACTTTGGCTATGGTTGGGGTTGGGGCTGGAATCCCTATTTCATGGGCGGACCAGCCTATAGCAATGTTTCAACGAGCGTAGATGGAATACTTTTCATCGATCTCATAGATGAGCAGAGTCGAGAGCTGGTATGGCAGGGAATGGGACAAGCTATTCTTTCCAGGGACAGAGAAGAAAAGATAGAAAAGATAAATTTTATCGTACAAGAAATAATGAAAGCATATCCGCCTCAGAAAGAGCAACAAATGAATCAATAATGCAATGAAAAGAAAATTTCACTTAGCCTTAGACTGGACGCCAAATGTTAATCACATTGGATTTCTTGTAGGATTAGAAAAAGGATTCTATAAGGAACTGGCTATTCAGTTAGAGATCATTGATCCAGAGGACGATAATTACAAAGAAACACCAGCAAAAAAAGTAGAACTAGGTAAGGCCGATGCCGCTTTATGTCCTACAGAAAGTTTGATCAGTTATCGAAGCAAGAAAAAGCCTTTCCCGCTAAAGGCTATTGCTGCTATCTACAGCTCTGACGTCAGCGCGATATGTACATTGGGGAACAGCAATATCAATTTTCCTAAGGAACTCGATGGGATGACCTACGCCTCTTATCAGGCGCGATATGAAGACCATATCGTAAAGCAAATGATCAAGAACGATGGTGGAAATGGAGATATCCAGATCACTTATCCAGATAAATTGGGCATCTGGAACACATTGCTGCAAGGAAAAGCAGACGCTACCTGGATCTTTACGAATTGGGAAGGTGTGCAAGCGAAATCAAAAAAATTGAAGCTCAACTATTTCAAGATGAGCAATTATGATATCCCTTACTCCTACTCGCCCATTATTGCGATAGATGAAGATGCTTTTAGTCTGAATAAAAGCGTGTTCGGAGATTTCATCAAAGCAACAAAAAAAGGATTTCTACAAACAAAAAAAGATCCTACCGATGCCGCACGAATACTTGAAAAGTACGTTCCAGCATACGACAAGGACATCGATCTGGAGAGTGCAATACGTTTTTCAGTCGATCACATGGAAGATACGAAGGATTGGGGAAAGATGAGGATCGATCAGGTAAATGCATTCCTGGAATGGATCCATGAAAATGGTCTTGAGCAAAAACGTTTCACGGCAGATGAAATAGTAACCAATGAACTGCTAACCTAGATTATTCGATAGGTTTTAGTATTTTTACTAAATCATCTTAAAAAAACCGTTATGTCCTTCTACAATAAGCTCAAATGGATCTTGGGAATTGCTATGATATTTATCCTAATCATCGCTACAAACCTTATAGATAGGAACAATTTCATTAAAGTAAGGAATTCTGTGATGACCATCTATGAAGACCGATTGGTGGTCAAAGGCTTGATCTTCGACATGACCAATATCCTACACGAGAAAGAGCTGGCGATCGTGAGAAATGATTCTTTGTTCTATAAGAACAAAGTAGGTCAATTGAACAACGAAATGGACCTTTTGATCTCAAAATTTGAGAACACAAAGCTAACTAAACAAGAAAGGAAATCGCTGGATGATCTCAAGGATGAGCACAGAACACTTGTGCAAAAAGAAAAAGGTTTGACGCATTTCGATGAAAAAAAGCTAGAAGTTTTAAAAGCTGGGATAGAACGTTTGCAAGATAACCTGAAGAGCTTATCAAATATCCAACTAAAAGAAGGAAGGAAACAAATGTCGATCAGTAAAAAGGCCGTAAGTACAGTTGAGCTCTTTACTCAAATAGAGATCTATTTCCTTGTCTTTCTGGCGATCGTCATCCAGTTGATCGTTATGTATCAACCAAAAAAATCAGAATGACCTTCAATTTTTAGCGTATTCCTTACATTGATAGACCAAAATAAACTAAAATTGACGATCGTCATAACAGATAAATGTGTAATGTCTCATCTTTGATATATGGAAAAAGTAGCCTGTTTTCATTGCGGTGAAGAATGCAAGAAGGATGAAATAAAGATCGAAGACAAGAGCTTCTGTTGCCACGGATGTAAAACAGTGTTTGAGCTGTTTACGGAAAATGGTATGGATTGTTATTATGACCTGACCGATAATCCAGGGAAAACCCCTGAAAAAGAACAACATGAATTCGATTATCTCGATAATGAAAGTATTAGGGATAAATTGATCAGTTTTGATGATGAGAAGACCCAGGTCGTAGAACTTCAAATTCCACACATCCATTGTAGTTCTTGTATTTGGGTATTGGAAAACCTGAACAAGTTAAACCCATCTATCATCCACGCGCAGGTGAACTTCCCTAAAAAGAGGGTATCCATCACTTATCATTCAGATAAGATCAGTTTAAAACAAGTGGTCCAGTTATTGGCCAGCATAGGCTACGAACCTTATATCAGTCTGGATGATTACGAAAAGAAAAACGAAAACATTGATCGCAGCCTGATCTACAAGATCGGTATAGCAGGATTTTTCTTCGGGAATGTCATGTTCCTTTCCTTCCCGGAATACTTCGAGGTTGATGAATTCTGGCTCGACCAGTATAAACCGGTCTTCCGCTGGCTGATGTTCGCTTATTCACTACCAGTTGTATCTTATGCCGCACAAGACTACTACAAGTCCGCCTTTAAGGGATTGAAACATGGACTATTGAACATTGATGTCCCTATCGCTTTGGGAATTAGTGTCCTTTTCATAAGAAGTTCGATAGAAGTAGCCCTATCGCTGGGAACAGGATATTTTGACAGCCTGACCGGACTGGTTTTTTTCTTATTGCTAGGGAAATTGGCACAGCAAAAGACCTATTCCTTCTTATCATTTGAACGGGATTACAAGTCCTATTTCCCTATTGCGATAACCAAGATCGATGATGAAGGAAAAGAAATCTCTATTCCGGTATATGATATCGGTCAGGGTGACAGGCTGTTGATAAGGAATGGCGAGTTGATCCCAGTTGATGCTATCCTGGTCAAAGGAAAAGCGGAGATAGACTACAGCTTTATTACTGGTGAATCCCGATCTACGGTAAAGAAAGCAGGTGATAGATTGTACGCTGGCGGAAAACAGATCGGGAATGCCGTTGAGATCATCGCTGATTCCAAAGTGAAGCAAAGCTCGCTTACCCAACTCTGGAGCAAGTCCCAAAGTAGTGATAACGAAGGTGCTGACAAATTTCAATCTTTGATAGATAGCATCAGTAAGCATTTTACTATTGCCGTGCTCAGCATTGCCTCTATCACCACCGTCATTTGGTTGTTCATAGAACCCGCGCGGGCATTAGACGTATTCACCGCCGTGCTCATCATCGCGTGTCCATGTGCCATTGCATTGGCCACGCCTTTTACATTGGGCAATCTTCTACGTCTATTCGGGAAGAACGGTTTTTATTTAAAGAACACAGAGACTATTGAGCAATTAAGTCATATTGATTACTATGTATTTGATAAAACAGGAACACTGACCGAGTCAGGAAGTCAAATAGATTATGATGGCGAGGATCTTACAGATGAAGATAAGATACTGGTAAGGTCAAGCCTGAGAAATTCCAACCATCCGCTGAGTAGGCAGCTATATGATTTCCTGGACGAAAAAGGGATCAAGACCATGGATCATTTTAATGAGATTCCCGGAAAAGGAGTTGTGGCACAGGTTGATTCTCACAAGATCGAACTGGGATCGGCAGATTTTATCAGCGGTCAGAAAACGCAACTGAACAATTTAACGGCGGTCCATCTGAAGAAAGATGAACAATATAAAGGCAAGTTCGTGTTCGGTTCTCATTACAGGAAAGGGGTATTTCCTTTATTGAATAGACTGAAAGAAAGGTTCCAGTTGATGATATTGTCAGGTGATAATCAAGGCGAAAAAGCATACTTAAGTTCAATGATTGATACAGCTATTGATATGAACTTCAACCAAACTCCACAGGATAAGCTGGAACAGGTGGGTTCGCTCCAAAAGAAAGGACATCAGGTTGCGATGGTAGGCGATGGTTTGAACGATGCCGGTGCATTGAAGAAAAGCGATGTAGGTATTGCTGTTTCAGATAATATCAACGTGTTCAGTCCTTCTTGCGATGCTATTCTGGATGCGAGACAACTTTGTAGATTTGATGAACTGATCAATATAAGCTTAAAAGGCATGAAGATCATCAAATTGAGCTTCTTGTTCTCTTTGCTATACAACGTGGTAGGATTGTACTTTGCGGTGACAGGCCAATTAGAACCAGTTATCGCGGCAATTTTGATGCCTTTGAGCTCACTGAGCATTGTAGCATTTACCACAGCAGCTACGAATTGGGTCGGACGTAAGATACCTGACCTTGAAGTAAGTTTATAACCAGACTATCTCAAAGCCATTTCAAATATCTGGATAGGATGTTGAGCGAGCCTTGAGGTTCCATCCCGGATCTGGTGTCTACAACTAAAACCATTTGCAGCTATGAGCGTATCTTCATGACTTTTCCTTATAGCTGGGAAAAGTTGTGCTTCACCCATTTTTATGCTCATCTCGTAATTATTTGTTTCAAGACCGTAGCTTCCCGCCATACCACAACACGAAGAGGTGATGAGCCTTGGCTGGAAGTTCGTAGGAAAGTTCAGCATATCAAAGGTGGCCTTCGTATTTGAAAGTGCTTTTTGATGACAGTGAACATGTACTTTTATCTTCTTATGGACTCTAGTGAACAATTGATCATCGATCTTATCCTCTTTGATCAACTTAGCGATAAACTCCTCGAAAAGATAGGTGTTTCCGCCTACTTGCTCTGCCTTTTCAGGCTTTGTCAATCTTTTATAGTCATCTCTAAAGCTGAGGATAGCAGAAGGTTCAATACCGATCAAAGGAGTATCGGGAGAAAGCAAGTTGCTGTACAAATTAACATTATGATAGGCTAATTTCCTGGCCTTTTCCAGATAACCTTTGGAAATCTCAGCTCTACCGCTGGAAACATGATTGGCCAAATAGACATTGTAACCTAGTTTGTCCAGTATCCTTACCGCTGCTTTGCCTATTTCAAATCCATATAGGTCCGTGAACTCATCAACAAACAGATAAACCCCTTTTTCATGCTTTTGATAATTCTTTTGATGTTGGGACAACCAACTTCTCAATCTTTGGGAAGCTAGTTCTGGCAGTTCCCGTTTTTGGTGGAATCCCAATATTTTTTTGAAAGCACCGCCTATGATCTTATTCTTTTGTAATATGTTGATCATCTTTCTTAGACCAAATAAGCTCCTATTGATGTCATAATTATGGGCGATCAAAAAGCTTGAAAGATCAAATCCATGCTTTTTATGTTTTTTATACAGCAGTTCGCTCTTAAACGAGGCAGCATCAACACTGCTGGGACATTCGCTTACACAAGCCTTGCAACTTACGCAATTCTTAAACACCTTTAGGACCTCATCCAGCGAGAGATGATCTACAGAGGATCGATCTGACAAATATTCTCTCAAGGTGTTTGCTCTGGCACGAGTACTTTCTTTTTCATCCCTGGTCACCTGGAAACTCGGACACATGACACCTCCAAAAGCTGCAGATTTCCTACAATCTCCACTTCCATTACATTGCTCAGCTTCAGCTAAGAGATTAGGTGAAAATTGAAGTATGGACTTCTCCAGGCTTACCTTATCATAGGAAGAATATCTAAGGTCTTCTGTCATATTGGGTGCATTAACGATCTTACCGGGATTCAGGGTTCCTTTAGGATCAAATATCTTCTTAGTCTGTTTTAAGGCTTCATAACATTGATGGCCAATTAGTTCTGGCAGGAAAGAAGCTCTCAACTGACCATCACCATGTTCACCACTAATGGAACCATTATATTTTTTTACCAATATTGTGATATCCCTGGCTAATGAAGCCATATCTTTTACTTCATCTTCATTCTTAAGGTTGATCTTCGGCCTAATATGAAGTTCTCCAGCACCAGCGTGAGCATAATAAACGGCTTGCTGCCCGTATTTTTCCATGGTCGCGGAAAATTCTTCTATATAATCAGCCAGGTCCTCTATGGCAACAGACGTATCTTCTACACAAGCCACGGGTTTCTTATCACCTTTTACCAGGCTCAACAAACCCAGACCTGCCTTCCTCAGCTCCATGATAAGCGGAATTTCGTCTTTATTTAAAAGAGGATAAGCATAGGCGTTCGTTGAATTTTCCAGACTTGTGTTCAATTCTCTGATCTTGCTGTTAAGGCCTTCCTGTGAGGGAGAACGACATTCTAACATTAAAAGAGCGGCGGGATCGTCTTGTAAATAAGATCGGTTTTTTTGGTAATATAATTGATCTTTCGTGCAATCCAGGATAACCTTGTCCATCATTTCACAGGTGTAAAGGTCATGTTGCATCACTGGCTTAACGGCACTTAGGCAATCTTTTATACTTGAGAAATGAGCTAGGGTCATGGCTTGATAAGTTGGTGGAAGCTCATCTAGTTGTAACGTGATCTCTGTGGCAATGGCCAATGTTCCTTCACTTCCACAGATGATAGGAGCTAGATTGAACGGTCGGGAAGAATTTTCATCAAAATATCCGGTGTTTAGCAGTTCGTCAAGTGCATATCCATTATTTCTTCTATGTATATCCTTTTTTGGAAAGTTTTCCCAAACGGCTTTTTGAAGCTGCTTATTGGATAAAAGGTCGACCATATTCCTGTAAATTGAACCTTCCAGATCATCAAGTTGCATCTTATTTAACAACTCTTTATAAGAAAGCGGTTCAAAGAACACTGATGAGCCATCGCTAAGCAATGCCTTGACCGATATCACCTTGTCACGGGTAACACCATATTTAATAGAGGTCGTTCCTGAGGAATTGTTGCCCAACATTCCACCTATATTACAGCGATTTGAAGTGGAAGTGTTTGGCCCAAAAAAAAGACTAAAAGGAGCCAAATATTGATTAAGCTCATCACGGACGACGCCAGGCTGAACATTTATCTGCCTTCGTTGTTCATCAAAATCTTTTATCTTATTGAAATGTTTGCTCATATCCACGACAATTCCCTTTCCGATACTCTGACCAGCAAGGGAAGTTCCTGCACCACGAGGTATGATGGAGATATCGTTACGATGACAATACAGCAGAAGTTCTTGTAATTGATCAACTCCATTGGGAACTGCAATCGCTTGTGGTATATGACGATAGATGGAGGCATCTGTAGCATAAGATCTTTTATCAATGGTAGCGTCTGTGATAAAAGTTGATACGGATTTCTTTATTTCTTCTATGTTCAATGACATTCATCAAATATAAAGGAAGTTTTACGCATCTAAGATGTCTATTGACGATTTTATAGCGTTAAAAATACTTTTTTAAAGATACATTTGTTTTATAATTGCTATTTTTAAATAAAATTTTTCAATTATGGATATAAATTTCAATTACGTACACGTAACCGCTAGCGAACGCTTAGAACAACATGCGACAGAAAAGTTAGAGAAACTCCATGAAAGGTACGACTGGATAGTAAGAGCGGAAGTTTTCTTCAAAAAGGAGAATACCTCAAGTGATGAAACTGGTATGATCACAGAGATAAAGGTCAGCGTACCTAAAGAAAACCTTTTTGCTTCTTCAAGTGATAAGAACTTTGAAACCTCACTGGCCGATGCGATCGATCAGATCAAACGACAACTCCAGAAGAAAAAAGAAAAGATGATGACACATTAGATCATTGAGTATTTGTCAAAAAAAATCCCGCTTTTTTAAAAGGCGGGATTTTTTTGCTTATTCGATTATCAAAGGATTACTTGGACTGAACCTTTTCTAACTTTTTCCTGAACTTTTCTGCCTTTTCGCTTTGTCCTAACTGATAGTACATGTTCATCAGTGTTTGAATCGCGCCTATGTTCTTAGGTTCTAACTTGATTGCTTCTTTAAGATAAGGCAAAGCTTCTTTGTAGTATTTCTTTTTCTTTTCTTTGAGCTTCTCATACTTTTTCTGATCGGCATCGGACATTCCCAGTTCATTCATCTGCTTTACTATTTTATCTTCTTTAGCTAGAATAGCTGTAGCTAAATTAATGTAAGCGTTAACGAATTTAGGGTCCAGCTCTATTGCCTTTTTATAGTATTTTTTAGCATCTTCTATCTTTCCGTTCTTATCAGAAGCAACTCCAAGATTGTAATACAGATTTGGGTCATTAGGTCTTAATTTTACGATCCTTTTCATGATCTTGTCATATTTCTCTACATTGCCCATTTGATAATAGATATCAGCTTCTGCTTGTAGTAATGCAGGATCATCAGGATTGTTTGCTTTTGCTTCTTCAATTGCATCTAAAGCTTTTTCCTTTTTTCCTTGTTGAATATATATTAAGGCGATATTCTTAGCGATTTCAGGTTTTTTTGATTTTGTTTCCTTTTGGCTAGGTTTTTCATAATCCCCTGATTTGATAGAGAGGTCTCTGAACTTTTTGTTCTCGAACCTTTCATTTTTTCCCGTTTCTTTATTCACCGCATAATATTCTGTTCTTGCTCCATTGAAATCAAGGTCCATCAACTCTTTATAGTATTCCACGGCTTTATCGTATTTCTTATCCTGTACATAGTTAGAAGCTGCATAATATAGATATATCGTATCTTGCTTATCCCCGAGTTCGTAAGATTTGTACAATTTCTCAGCAGCTGTGCTAAAGTTCTTATTTTGCTGATCCTTTACAGCGTTTTGAACAAGGGCGTTTCTCACAAATTTCATTCCCTCTACGGCTTCGTCTTCTTTTTCTATGGCTATGGATTTCTCAAAACTTTCAGCAGCTTTCTTCAGGTTTTTAAAAGATCGGCCTACACCCTTTTTTGGTCCTAAGTGGGCATAACCTTTGGCGATATAATACCGCACTTGCCATTTTTCCTTATCCTGAAGGACGCCTTCAGATTTGGCCTGGTCCAGATATTCAAATGCTTTCTCATAATTACCATCTTCATGAGCGTCTTCAGCATCCCTAACTTCACCTCTCTGGCTAAAACTGATCAGTGTCATGAAAGTGAACAATGTTGTAAATACGTTTCTTGTAATGTTCATATTGTTTTAATTTTTATTGAGCAAAAATAATTAAAAATGTTAAATGAAAAAATCATCCGTCCTGTTGTTCATCTTCAATATCGTCAAGTTCATCTTCAACGGCAACCTTTGCCACCGCTGCGATAGCGTCATTATCTTTAAGATTGATCAGCCTTACACCCTGGGTAGCTCTCCCCATGGTCCTAAGCTCACTTACAGATAATCGAATGGCAACACCTGACTTTTTGATGATCATCAGATCATCTTTATCTGTAACGCTCTTCAATGCTACCAGATGGCCAGTCTTATCGGTTATTTTCATCGTCTTGACTCCTTTACCACCTCGATTCGTGATATTGTATATGATATCTTCGGGGTCATAAGGGTTATTGATGAAGCTTCTTTTACCATATCCTTTTTCTGACACTACAAGCACGGTTTCTTTGTCCGGTTCATTTATGGTTATCATACCTACTACCTCATCATTCTTTTCATCAGCAAGCCTAATACCTCTTACACCAGATGCGTTCCTGCCCATCGGTCTTGTTTTACTTTCTTCGAATCTGATGGCCTTACCGCTCTTCAGTGCAAGCATGATCTGACTTTCACCATTGGTCAATGCAGCACTGAACAGCTCATCATCTTCTCTGATCGTAATGGCGTTAATACCATTTGCTCTTGGTCTGGAATATTGTTCCAGGGTTGTCTTCTTTACCTGACCTTTTCGTGTAGCCATCACTACGTAATGATGGTTCACATATTGTTCATCCTTAAGGTCTTTCGTACATATAGAAGCCTGTATCTTATCATCCGGATGGATGTTGATAAGATTCTGAACAGCTCTACCTTTTGATGCTTTGCTTCCCTCCGGTATCTCATAGACTCTCATCCAGTAACATTTACCGAACTTGGTAAAGAACAACATGTACTGATGGTTAGTGCCTACGTGCAAATATTCTGAGAAGTCCTCATCACGAGTAGTGGTAGCTTTCTGCCCTACTCCACCGCGACTTTGGGTCTTATATTCTGAAAGTGGCGTACGCTTGACGTAACCGGCATGCGAAATGGTAATGACAACATCCTCATCCGGAATCATATCTTCAATGCTTAGCTCACCACCGGCGAACTCGATGTTAGATCGGCGTTCATCTCCGTATTTCTTCTTTACTTCCCTTAGTTCATCCTTTATGATCTCCATACGTCTATCTTCGTTTTGGAGAATATCTTTCAAGTCTTCTATGGTCTTGAGAAGCTCATCATATTCCGTTCTCAACTTATCTTGTTCCAGACCTGTGAGCTGTCTTAATCTCATTTCAACAATGGCTCTGGCCTGAGTCTCAGTAAGCTCGAATCTTTCAATCAACTTTTCTCTGGCCTTTTCGGCATTCGCTGAGCCTCTGATGATCTTGATCACCTCATCAATATTATCCGATGCGATGATAAGACCTTCCAGAATATGGGCTCTTTCTTCGGCTTTACGGAGTTCATATCTTGTCCTTCTGATGACCACATCATGTCTGTGCTCTACAAAATGATAGATTATGTCTTTTAGGTTCAAAAGTTGTGGACGACCGTTGACCAGCGCAATGTTATTGATGCTGAAGGAGGTCTGTAAAGCAGTATGTTTGTATAAGGTGTTGAGCACCACGTTTGGGACCGCATCTCTTTTCAGGAAGTAAACGATACGCATACCATTCCTATCAGACTCATCTCTAATAAGCGATATTCCATCTATCTTCTTATCATTGACAAGATCGGCCGTCTTTTTTATCATATCAGCCTTATTGACCTGATAAGGTATCTCGGTGACTATTATCCTCTGTTTACCTTTCACTTCATCAAATTCAGCCTTGGCGCGCATTACCACTCTACCTTTACCGGTCTTGTAGGCTTCTTTAACACCCTGATGACCATAAATAGTACCACCCGTAGGAAAGTCTGGAGCTTTTATATGCTCTGTAAGCTCTTCTACTTCAATATCCCTGTTATCAATATAAGCTATGGTACCATCTATGACCTCTGATAAGTTATGCGGTGCCATGTTCGTGGCCATACCAACGGCAATTCCACTCGCGCCGTTGACCAGAAGGTTGGGAATACGCGTTGGCAGTACAGTAGGTTCATTGATGGTATCATCAAAGTTGAGCTGATAATCAACGGTTTCTTTATCAATATCAGAGAGCGTTTCCTCACTTATCTTCTGCATACGTGCTTCCGTATAACGCATCGCTGCTGGACTGTCGCCATCCACAGAACCAAAGTTTCCCTGACCGTCTATCAGTTGGTAACGCATGCTCCAAGGTTGAGCCATTCTGACCATGGTATCATAAACGGAAGTATCACCATGCGGATGGTATTTACCTAATACTTCACCTACTATCCTGGCTGATTTCTTGTAAGGTTTGTTATTGGTTATACCTAGTTCGTTCATGCCAAATAGAACCCGTCTGTGTACAGGTTTCAAACCATCTCTTACATCAGGAAGTGCTCTTGAAACAATTACTGACATCGAATAGTCGATGTAGGCGGTTTTCATCTCATCCTCAATATTTATGGGAATCAACTCTTGCCGGTCAGCCATAATTTATTCGATTTTTAAAATTCAGCCTGCTAAATTACATAATTTATTATGTTTGTAATGGAAGCTGAGTGGTTATTATGGATTACTTATTAACATATATTTATAAAAACAAATTCCATAAGTTTAATAAGTAATTAGCAACTATTTGGTATATATTTTGTTATTTAGTAATCTGAAATTAGTCTTATGAAGGCTAGAAAACAAACGAAGTTTTATGGATGATAATTTTTCAACGAAGGTTAAGAACGTAATCACTTATAGCAAGGAAGAAGCATTAAGGCTTGGACATGATTTCATAGGAACAGAGCACCTGATGTTAGGCATTATACGTGAAGGTAATGGAAAAGCGATCAATATCCTGGAGTCATTGAACATTGATATGGACAGACTTAGGAGGAAGGTCGAGATATTAAATCCAGGAGATAATGCTACTTCTTTTACTGAAAAGGATAAAAAGAACTTACATCTGACCCGTCAGGCTGAAAGAGCTTTAAAGACTACTTTTTTAGAAGCGAAGCTGTTTCATAGTACCAACATCAACACAGCACATCTTTTGCTCTGTATTCTTAGGAACGATGCCGATCCGATCACCAAATTGCTCAACTCCTTTAAAGTGGATTATGATAATGTCAAAGAAGAGTTCAAAGCCATCATTTCTGAAGATGGCGATTTCATAGATGAACCTTCAGCCGAATCTTTCCAGGAAGAACAACCCAAAGGTGAAGGTGATGGTAAGAATCCATTCGAGTCCAAGTCATCTCAATCCGGTAAAGGAAGTAAAAAGTCGAAAACTCCTGTCCTTGATAATTTTGGACGCGATTTGACCGCACTTGCCGAAGAAGATAAGCTGGATCCCGTTGTGGGTCGTGAAGAAGAAATTGAAAGGGTGTCTCAGATACTCAGCAGAAGGAAGAAGAACAATCCACTACTGATCGGTGAACCTGGCGTAGGGAAAAGTGCCATAGCTGAAGGATTGGCCCTCAGGATCATGGAACGCAAAGTCTCCAGGATTCTTTATGACAAGCGTTTGGTGACACTAGACCTGGCGAGCTTAGTTGCAGGTACCAAATATCGCGGGCAGTTTGAAGAAAGGATGAAAGCAGTGATGAACGAACTGGAAAAGAACGAAGATATCATTCTCTTCATTGATGAGATCCATACGATCGTTGGTGCCGGTGGAGCTACTGGAAGTTTGGACGCCAGTAATATGTTCAAGCCTGCATTAGCCAGAGGTGAGATACAATGTATAGGAGCCACTACCTTAGATGAATACAGACAGCACATAGAAAAGGACGGAGCGCTGGAAAGAAGATTCCAAAAGATAATCGTAGAACCCACGTCCACGGATGAGACCGTTGAAATACTTCACAACATCAAAGATAAATATGAAGACCATCACAATGTGCATTTTACGGATGAAGCCATTAAGGCATGTGTCAAATTGACAGACCGTTATATGAGTGACCGCTTTCTACCTGACAAGGCGATAGATGCATTGGATGAAGCAGGTTCCAGGGTACATATCACGAACATCAATGTCCCTCAAAAGATCCTGGACCTTGAGGAAAATCTTGAAGGTATCAGAACAAAGAAGAACACGGTTGTTAAACAACAAGAATATGAACAGGCAGCGAAGTTAAGGGATGATGAAAAAAGATTAGAAAACGAGCTGGAATCCGCACAGAAAGAATGGGAGAAAGAATCGAAAGAGAACAAGATAACGGTTAAAGAAGATAATATAGCTGATGTCGTTTCTATGATGACCGGTATCCCAATGAAACGTATCGCCAAATCAGAAGGAAACAAATTAGCTGACCTACCTACCACGATCAAGAACAAGGTCATCGGTCAGGATGTGGCCGTTTCTAAGGTGGTTAAAGCCATACAAAGGAACAGAGCTGGGCTGAAAGATCCAAATAAGCCGATAGGTTCTTTTATATTCCTGGGTCAGACCGGTGTAGGAAAAACCCAATTAGCTAAGGTCCTTGCCAGAGAGCTCTTTGATAATGATGAATCCATCATTAGATTAGACATGAGCGAATACATGGAAAAGTTCGCCGTATCCAGATTGATCGGAGCTCCACCGGGATATGTAGGCTACGAAGAAGGTGGTCAATTAACCGAGAAGGTACGAAGAAAACCTTATTCTGTCATTCTTCTGGATGAAATCGAAAAAGCACATCCAGATGTTTTCAATATGCTTTTACAAGTATTGGATGACGGACAACTCACTGATAGCCTTAGCAGGAAGATAGATTTTAAGAACACTATCATTATCATGACCTCTAACGTAGGTGCTAAGAAATTGAAAGACTTTGGAACTGGCGTTGGTTTTGGCACTCAGGCGCAAAGATCCCAGGAGGATGAGAACAGCAAGAAGATCATAGAAGGTGCACTTAAAAAGGCATTTGCCCCTGAGTTCCTTAATCGTGTTGATGATGTGGTAATATTCAATGCATTAGAAAAAGAAGCTATAGACAAGATCATCGAGATAGAACTTAAAAAGCTTTATGCTCGCATAGAAGATATGGGCTATACTTTTGAACTAAGTGAAAAGGCAAAAGCATTTATAGCGGAGAAAGGATTTGACAGGAAATATGGCGCAAGACCGCTAAACAGAGCAATACAGAAATATATTGAAGATGCGCTAGCCGAGGAGATCGTGAACTCTTCCATTCAAGAAGGTGACCATATTAGTATGGACCATGAAGATGGAAAAGAAGAATTAGAGGTCAATATCAAAAAAAAGCAAGTAGATAATAAGGGTGAAGATTCCTAACTGACCCTGGAAACAGTAGTCAAAAAAAACTCAGTATGTTCATCATTCTGAGTTTTTTTATGCCTTAAAATAAAGTGATATCAATTGATGAAACTTGCATCGAATCATTGTTTTCATTGGTTTTTATTATTGATAAATATACGGTTTGATCTTATCATCATTCATTTCTTCATAACTTTGATTCCCTGAATATTCGAGGATAGCGTACTTAAAAATTATCATTTTATCCTAATTCTTTTGACAATAAGTAACATTCAGTTTAAGAAGATCACCTGTTTTCTATTGGTAGTGTTTTTGTATAGTATTTAGTCCGCTATGATCTGTTGAAAATATATTTTTTCTAGCTTTATTTGTATTATCATTATTTTCGCATGGATAATTGATGAAAAACTAGCTAACTAACTATTATCAGGAACCCTACTCAATTGAATAGGGTTTCTTTTTCAATTTGACGGCTAAACTATTATTGAGCGTCTACTTTAGCAGCATGATCATCCAGTTTCAAGCTCACTAACTCCTGATTTCTTACCAGGTCATCAAATACTTCGCGTTTTCTTATCAAATGAGATACTCCATCGTACCATAATATCTCTGCTGGTCTAAATCTTGAATTGTAGTTACTGGCCATAGTAAAGCAGTAAGCTCCTGCATTCTTAAAGGCAAGGACATCTCCATCTGAAATTCCACTGATAAGCTTATTGTTCGCAAAAGTATCGGTTTCACAAATATAGCCAACTACGGAATAGAACCTGGCCTTCCTATCGGGATGAGTCACGTTCAGGATATCGTGTTGAGATCCGTAGAACATCGGTCTGATAAAGTGATTAAAACCAGAATCAACCTGTGCAAAAACTGTTGATGTGGTCTGTTTTACCCCGTTGACCCTGGCCAGAAAATATCCGGCCTCGCTTACAAGAAACTTCCCGGGTTCAAAAGCAAGTGTCAGGTCTTTCCCATAGGATTTACAGAACTGATCGAACCTGTTACTTAGTTTTTCCCCTAATTCCTCAATGTCCGTAGAAATATCGTTTTCATGATATGGTACTTTGAATCCGCTCCCAAAATCGATGAACTCCAGGTCATCAAAATTCCTGGCCACATCGAACAATATATCTGCAGCGTGAATGAAAACATCGATATCAAGGATATCACTACCGGTGTGCATATGAACGCCATTGATGTTCATTCCCGTGTTCTTGACGATACGAAGAATATGCGGAAGTTGATGAATGGAGATGCCGAACTTTGAATCTATGTGTCCTACTGAGATATTAGTGTTCCCTCCTGCCATGACATGTGGGTTTATTCTAATACATACGGGTACTTCAGGATGTAAGGTGCCAAATTCTTCCAGCATGATCAAGTTATCAATATTTATCTGAACGCCCAGCTCAACGGCTTCTTCCAGTTCACTTAAAGACACTCCATTAGGTGTGTAGATGATCTTATGAGCGGGAACACCAGCTTGTAATCCTAACCTTACTTCCTGAATGGAAACCGTATCCAGTCCGCTTCCTAACTGGTTAAAAAGTTGTAGGACGGATAAATTGGACAGCGCTTTGACCGCATAGTGTATCCTTAATTTTGGAACTTTAGCAAAGGCATTTTCCAGTCTTTTGTACTGATCAATGATCTTATGTGCATCATAGACATAAGCTGGACAATCGTGTTGCCGGGCGATGTTTTGAAGTTCTTCTGCTGTCATTTTACTTAGTATAATATGTGGTTTAATGGTTTTTCAATAAAAAAGCCCGCTCAAACGAACGGGCTTCAAATATATTCGTTTGTTTTTGATCAGGCATTATAATATTTACTCTTCCATATAGACTCGCTAAAATTCTTTCCTTTCGCAAACCCATAGTACATGGCGATAGCTCCAACCCATTTGAACATGAACAAGAACAATAAAAAGAATTCTGTCCCTGATGCTTCTGTCATAAAGACCTTAGCAATAAAAAAGGTAGAAATGAAACTAAAAATAAATGTACTGATCATAAAATTCTCGAGGCACTTTACTGGCCACATCATCCATTTTCTTAAAGGATGTAGGTCATTTCCCCATTTATGGATAAAATAGTAATATCCATTGCCCATGGGAGCAAAAAGTAGTGGATCGTCAGCATTCTCTAACTTGAACAATTTGGAAGGAGCCATTATCTTAAAGCCCTGAAGCTCTGTTCCATGTTCTTGTTCCAGATAGCTTATCTTAGAAAGTCCTTGTTGAGGAATGTCCGATCGATAATATTTTGCGTCAAGAAACCTAAGTCTATAATCAACGCAGATCTTTCTTATCTGGTCAATATGATAAATATTATTAGATTCCAATCTGTCAAAATCAAGATCATTTTCTAATCCAGCTTTGTTCTTTACTTCGTCGCTGCTAAGTCTAGCATCATCATTCTCAAAAATAAGCTTCCTGACATCGGACATGATATCATTTGATGACCTGTCCCTTAACTTGTTCAATCGCTCATGTACGTTCGTCTTGTTCAGCATCAAATTTGTTTTGTGCTAAATTAATAACATGTAGGTCCTTATCCAATACTTGATCCTAATTTTAACAGGTGTTAAGTAATTATTCAATGTCACTTGAGGTTTTCTATACTTTAGGACTGACCTATAATGCTTATTTTTACCCAAAAAAAATGAATGGAGCAGTAAGACACCATTTTGGATTCCTCTTTGAAGCAGACCTGCTTGATGAGATGGAAGAACATGGCAAGATCAAACAAGTCGAACAGGGAGAAGAGCTTGTTAATGTAGGTGAATACATCAGATCGATGCCACTGGTAATAAGCGGAACGGTAAAGGTGATGCGCGATGATGGTGAAGGCTATGAACTTCTACTCTACTTTCTTGATAAGCGAGAAACCTGTACGATGATGATGGACTGTTGTATGGCCAACAAAAAAAGTGAGATCATAGCCATTGCCGAGACGAGAGTTGAACTACTGCTACTTCCTATCCAAAAAATGGAAGAATGGCTGACCAGATACAAGTCATGGCGTAACTTCATATTCAAGAGCTATAATGACCGGATGCACGAGATCTTGAAAAGTCTGGACAACATAGCCTTTAAGAACATGGACGATCGATTGCTGAACTACCTCAAGGAAAAGCGAAAGTTCAGTAAAGATGGACGGATACGCTCCACGCATCAACAAATAGCGGATGACCTGCATACTTCGCGTGTGGTCATCTCCAGGCTACTTAAAAAACTAGAGAACAAAGGTACGGTAAAACTTCAGCGTAATGCGATCGTCTTCCCCTGATCATTCCCTTACATAATCCTGTAAGTAACTGAAGTTTTTAGTAAGCTGGCCGTTCTCAGTCATTTTAGCCCTTTGCAGGATGCCGTTCTTATCATTGTTGAAAAATGCAGGAATGACATGCTCAGCAAACATTTGCCCAAATCCCTCACTGGCATCCCTGGGCAGTTCACAAGGAAGATTGTCCACCGCCATGACCGTGATAGCCTCAGGATCATCAAAAGCCACTTCTTCCTCTCTTTGCGGGTGATAACCATAAAACGGATGAGCAATAGAGGAAGGTCTTATCGTGGAAGCGACCGGACCATCAATATCACAACTTATATCGGCGATGGTGTTGATCCTAAAATACTTTCCCTTCGCATCTTCCCGAGTGAAAAGATAAGGAGCTCCATCAGCGTGAAAGTGACCCGCGATGAACAAATCCGTTCGTTGAGCAAACCTTTTAAAGTTGGACTCAAATTTCTCCGGATGTTGTACGAATTCTTCAAATGAGAACGACCTCATATTTTTTGGTCGATTATATTCCCTGACACCGATCTGGCAAAAAACAGTTTCGCCAAATTCGTGATGCAGATAATCTTCGACCGATACTTCTCTAATGTTGAGATGATCAAGTATTTCCTTAGCTCCTTTGGCCACTTTTCCTTTTCCTGTGAGCAATATCTTGCAATTGGGTAATTCAATCGTGTCAAGCTGTTCTTTTAGGGCTTTAAGGTCTTCCATTTGTTCAGCCCTGGGAAGGTTGAACAATTGATGTCTTTTCCCGTAAGCCCTTAATCCGTTATAAGCTCCAACTAATCCTGCATATCGGCCAAAACCCACTAATCTTAGACCTTCTTCAGACTTGATCACTTCATGGTCATAGAGCGTTATGTTCTTCTTTAATATCTCTTGCAATAGCTGTCTGTTGTAGGGCTGTTGTTTAATGGTATGGGAAAAGAAAAAATACTGCTTATCTGGTATAAGGTTATCAATAGGAACTTCTTTTACGCCAAGTAAAATATCACAATCCGTAAGATCCTCATTCACTTTGATACCAGCCTTTTTATAATGTTCATCAGGAAAGATACGTATAGGTGAAGGTTCTACCACAAAAGACAGATCGTCATATTTTTTAGACAGATCCTTTAATTGTTCTGGTGAAAAGACGACCCTTCTATCGGGCGGTGTCTTACGTTCTCTAATGATCCCTATTTTCATACTCATCAACTTATTAGGATTAGCTACTGTACATGAATTTCCGCGAAAATAAGTTTTCAGGTATAAATGGCGTGATATTTGTTTATATTTCGTTGATTTTATAATAAATTATTATTTTTGTAGTAGTACTTTGAAATACTGGGGTCGATTTGGTTTAGACAGCAAGACCAATTGAATGTTAAGCACGCCGAGCGCTGAGTTATGGCTCC
>CAJXLO010000012.1 GCA_913056525.1 uncultured Psychroflexus sp. | reverse complement strand
TAAACCCCTCTCTGGAGATTCTGAACATTTACCTGACCATTTCCATTATCTAAAGACCCTTTAATAAGTTGGCTTCCTTTAAGGTCATAAAGTTTATAATCTACTTCACCGGATATTTGTGACTTTATATTAACAATATCAGTAGTTGGGTTAGGCCAGACATCAAAAGATATATCTTCATATTGCTGATTACTAAGTGTCAAATTCTTGCCTGTGATGATAATTGAAAAATCTTGACTCCCCGGATCAAATGGACCTCCTTCATTATCACTTAGCGTACCTTTGTGGTCAACAGTCACCGTATAAACTCCACTTGATGGTGTATCTATATCGACTCTCTCTATATTATCAACATTGTTGTCACCTTTGGAATTTGAAAATCCATTGGATGGATCATAATCAAGTTTCCAGGGCTGGAAGGTTTGTTGGTCATTGGAAACCCTTAAATCTAAATCATTCACTAATCTAGGTGTTTGATCGTTTAACGTTCCATTAGCAACAGCATCGCCTGCCATATCTGTCCAGCATATAGTAGCTTTGAGCTCTTCTCCAGCCTGAGCGGAAAAAGTAAGTGTATAAGTCCCATTATTATCAAGAGTCACTTCATCAATGACAGCAGTATTGTTATTATCAGCTGCAATAACATCAGCGGAGGCCTTAGTATCTAGAAATCCCCAACCAAAAGAAGGATCAGGTCCAGGTTCAGTAGAGTTATCTACCGCGGTATGGCAGACTAATCCTTTAAGCGTTGAAGCGTTCATATATCCTCCGTTCAGCTGTTGATAATATTCTTGTAATAATGCGAGAGAACCAGCAACACCAGGAGCTGACATTGAAGTTCCATTAAAGGTTGCATAATTGTTATCGGGAACTGACGAATAAACACCGGTACCATCCCCTGCAATGTCAGGTTTAATTCTAAGGTCATCAGTTGGTCCCTGACTACTTCCTGAATTAATATTGACAGCTTGCACATCACCACTAAAAGGTTCCAAAGTAGGGTTAGCGTTCGCTACCACAAGATTGTTCTTCGCATTTTTATCTGAGGTTAATTTATCGTAGCCTGAGAACAATCCTCCAGTATAACTTACTTGACCACTATTACCGGCTGATGCTACAATAAGGTATTGAGGATTGTTCTTGGCGATCTGATCGATATTCCTTGCCTCTTGATTATATGCTCCCATTACCCAGGCATCAGTTTGTCCGTTGTTGGTATTAATGGGAACACCGTAGGAATGATTTGATATAAGTATAGGATCGGATGCATTTGAAGCAGTTATCATTTCCGACTTATCATTAGACCAATTATAGGATTTAATATTGATTTCCGTAGCCATACCTCGAGCATCAGGGTCAACTCCTTTTGCACCGACAGTTCCTGCAACATGGGTTGCATGAGAGCTAAATCCGCTATCTCCATCTACTGTCGCGTTGTCTATTATCTCCACTCTGGAGGATGTGTTGTCCGCATTTGCAAATTCCTGATGTGTATCCTGGGCTGGACCACCATCCCATACGCCAACAGTGAGACTGCCTCCAGTCAGGTTTAAACCTGTACTACCACCTGGCTGAAGCTTACTGGTTTGCATCCCATTAGCTGCTTCCGCATTATAAGTTGTCTTATAAATAGGATTGCCATCATAAACATCATATATATAAGTGATCTTATCGCCTTCTGATAATGATGGTTCAACGTCTGGATTAGCTTGTAAGAAGCTACTTACACGTGATAACCTTTCAGCTCTTTGCTCTTGAAGTTCATTTAATAATTCTCTGTTCTGATTTGATAATGTTCTACCGTCATTTTGTGAAAATGAAAGATTAAGGAACAAAATACAAAATATCAGAAATGAGATCTTTGATTGAATTATCATAATATACTATTTAATTTAAACAAATATACACATTGTAAAAAAAAAACCACCTTATAAAAGGTGGTTTTAAGATTTTATAAGATAAATGGTTATTATTCAACCGTAAAGGTGGCGGAACTTTGAGAAGATACACTACCTGGGTTAGCAGATGCACCTACCGTACCTGAAGCAAGCACATTCCCTTCGTCGTCGGTTACAACATAATCATCACCATCGGTTGAAATACCATCACCATAAGAATCATATACAACTACACCATAATTGCCTGCTGAAAGACAAAAATTAAAGGGCACTTCAGCCTGGGCTTGAGAAAGCGGACCTCCAGAATCGATTTGAGTAGGAGTATTTGTTAAGTCAAAAAGTTCCCAAGTGGTTTCACCAGGAAAATCATCAGTGTTAATGGTCAATGTAACCAGCGTTTCCAGACATTCCTGTGCTACTTCCAACCTAACGGGTTCTCCAAAATCAACCTCAGCGTCTTCCTCGAAAGTAATGGTTAGATTTTGTCTTATAAAGCCTAGATTATCATCATCAGTAACTTCAACACTAAGCTGAGTTAATCTTTCGTTGGCTGGTATTGTAACAGTTTCAGGGACATTGAAAGGAGATTGTAGTGTTGTATTTTCATCATCTACCAAAACATTAAATGTCCTGCTACTATTTGTCTCATTGCTTGCGACAACATCGATTTCAACCGTACGTGTAGCGTTTTCCTCTAGTTCAACAACTACAGGTGCAGCTTCAAAACTCACAAAGTTAGTTAAGTTTGTTTCTAAAGCTTCATCTTCCTCACACCCTATAAGGACGAAAAGAACAAATAAAGCCGAATATTTGAATATATTGTTCATGATCTTTTAATTTTGACTATTAATACTTGGATTATTGTCTATTTCAGTTTGAGGTATTTCAAAAGATAATTCCTCATCGCTAGCTGAAAAAGTTTCTCCTGGACGGAAAACATGATTTGAACCTCTTGTGATAGTGGCATCATTTCGCTTTATTGCTAGATATGATTTTCCTTCACCCCACATTTCAATTCTTGTTTGTAATAAAATCTCATCGATCAATTGCTGACCAGATAGATTGCTTACATAGTTGTTAGCATCTGCGGTGCTATCAAACCTTATCTCTAGAAGGTCTACCAATAAAGACCTTGCCTCTGCTTCGTTTCCAGTCTTAGCTGCAGCTTCAGCACTCAATAAATAAAACTCCTCTACTCTCATCCATATGAGGTCAGTTGTTATTACTTGCTGAGCGCCGGGAGTCCTTCCTGGGGCAAAGAACTTATTGATAGGTTGTAATGGTGCAAAACCTTGACCCCACTGATCTTTCCTAATATCATTATCAGGAATCTCACTGAACAGATTATCATCCATTGATTTTGAATCTCCAGCCCAGGCATAACTAAAAGTAAAATAATCGATCTGTCCCCACCAATCAATAAGTTGATGGCCTAGTTGTTCGGTAAGATCAAATCCCCAAATCCAGGATGAAGAGCTCAAAGTATTAAAACCAGAACCAGCTCCAGGAAAAGCCAGTTCACCACGCGTTGTAAGTGGATAACCAGAACTTATAACAGCATCAGATTGTGTTTTAGCATCTTGATAGTTACCCATAGCAGCGTAAGTATAGGCAAGCAATCCTCTTGCAACGGTCTGGTCGACTTGACTTTTAGTTCCTCTTTCATAACCTTCAAGGGTCTCAACAGCATAAGTGAGATCACTTACGATCAAATCAAATACTTGAGATGCTGGCACCTTTTCAGTTATAGTCTCATCAGAAGTATAGAAAGGTAAAATAGGTTCAGCCGGGTCATAATCATTTTGGAATATCTGTGTGAGATAAAAATAGGCATAACCTCTGTAAGCTTTAGCTTGTGCTAAAACAATTTGATTCTCTCTGTTCTCTGGAGCGGCATCCTCGCCACCTAAGTTGGATATGACAGCATTTGCTAGACCAACGGTCTTATAATAATAGTCCCATATGATCTGATTTTCCTCTTGTGAAAAATCGGTTTGAGTCACCAGGTTAGCCGTACTATTGTACCATCCGAATGAACTGGCAGAAAGAGCCATATCACCAGCGGTTATGTCCAACCAAATATCAACCCCTTTCTGACCGAAATCATAGTGTCTCCCTGGAGCTATTGACTGATCATCAGCCATAAAACCAACTATACCATCAAGCGTACCTTTAATCAGGTCCGGATTGTTTTCAGCTGCTTCAGCAATACTTTCACTCGTCAAGTTGTTCGTGTTCCTCTGAGGATCTATAAATTCCTCACTACAGCCCGTAAATATGACAAGGGCTATACCAATTAGTAAATAATTAATTCTCTTAAACATAATTTTCAATTTTAAAATTTAACGTTCAATCCTGCACTTAATGTGGTCATCGGCATGTAGACACCTGAATTTGACGCATTGATCAAAGTTGTAGGATTTAATCCATCTCTAGCACTCAATAACATAAGATTATCTCCTGAAACGAAAACTCTCATATTATTTATCTTCATTTTCTCTGTGAATTTCGTAGGTACTGTATAACCTAGGTTAAGGTTATTTAGTGATAAGAAACTCGCATCAGTTAAAAATCTGTCGGAATTTCTAGCAAATGATGTATCAGGACCATATCCGGCAGAAAGCCTTGGCACGTTCGTGATATCTCCAGGCTCCTCCCAGGCATTCCTAACATCCACATGGTAGTTGTTACCACCTATCAAATTCCTGTTTTCCATTAGTCTTTCATATCCATTATCATATACATGTCCACCTAATCCGTAAGCGAATTGAACTGTCAAATCAAAATTCTTATAACCTGCGTTCAATCTAAAACCACCACTAACGTCTGGAATTGGAGACTTGTCAACATATTTACGTGTTGCTTCACCATAGACATTGGTTACCGTTTGTTGAATGTTTGCATCCGGATTATCATCTCTGTAGTTGATCAAATCGGAAATACTTTCATCACCCGCATTAAAAACACCATCATTGTTCAGGTCGTTATAATAAAGGTTCCAGAGTCCAGCACCTGTAGCAGGGTTTACACCAGCCCATTCTCTTAAATAAAAATCAAATATGGACCGTCCTTTTGAAAGCGTGCCGTCTCTTAGTTTAGGTTCTCCAGTAAAGAAGTCTGCTGGCATACGAGTAATCTCGTTATCAAGTACTGAACCATTAATACCGAATGAAAGATTATAATCCTGTTCATTTATAATGGTAGTTTGTAAATTGAATTCTAATCCACTGTTCCTCAACTCTCCATCATTAAACTGTATCTCCTGAAAACCACTTGATCCAGGAAGATTTTGAGTAAAGAAAAGATTATCTGTATTCTTAACATAATAATCAACATCAAGATTAATATTATTGTTCAGAAAACTACTTTCAAAACCTACTTGAGCAATTCTGGAAGTTTCCCATGTAAGGTCAGGATTTGCACGAGTAGAACTCTGAGTAAAGGAGAAACTACCATCTGATGTTTGGTTTATAGTAAATAACTGAAAACCGTACCTAACCTGATTCCCCTGATCACCTATAACACCATAACTAGCCTTCAGTTTTAAGAAATCGAAGAAATCCAGGTCATCTACAAAGTCCTCCTCAGACATGATCCAACCTAAACCAACGGAGCCAAAAGTACCCCATTTATCATTCTTGAACCTTGATGATCCATCTCTACGTATTGAGGATGTTAAAAAATACTTGCCCTTGTAGTCATAGTTTAACTGAGAAAAATAACTATCAAGTGATGTCCTTGTAGTAAGGGAGTTTGCCCTACCAAAAGGAGTTGTATATTGAGCAAGGTCTAATGTATTGGGTAAAATTGCCGTTTGTGCTCCGGCACTAAACCTTCTGAACTCATTGCTTGTCGCTTCGTGAGCTACGAAGAACTCAATGGAATGATCATCATACTCGTTCTGAAATCTTAACAATTGAAGGAAGTTCTGATTAATGTTCGTATCGTTCGTTAAGAAAAGGTTTCCACCAACACCAGCTGCTGAACCATAGAACGGGTTTCCTCTGTCCGCATTCTCTGACCTGTCATATTGACCACCATATCTAACTTCAAGCGATAAGTAATCAGTAAAGGTAAGATCAAAATTAAAGTTACCTGTTAAGGTTGTGACATCAGTTTGATTCAGGTCATAAGTGGCATCACCTATACCATTGGTGCTGGTCCAAACCCTTCTACCAGTTTCAGCACCATAATCAAATTGATTACCCCCAAAAATAGGGTCTTCTACGAGATTTCCTTCAGCATCTCTGAGAAAGACATCGTAGATCGCAGGCGTAGTGTTCGTAAGTGCGAATATGTTCGCTGATGAACCCGCTTCTCCCTGATCCGCTGATGAGTTCGTATATCTTGCACCAGTGTAAGAAAGATTACCTCCTAAAGATATCCAGTCTCTTGCCTCGTGCTGAACGTTTATTCTTGTAGTATATCTAGTATATCTTGAATTTATAGTATAACCTTCATCATCGAGGTAACCGAATGAGGTGGAGAATTGTGTTTTTTCGCTTCCACCGCTAAATTGAAGACTGACCTCATTTCTTACGCCCGTGTCAAAGGCGGCATCATCCCATCTTGTAGGCGTATACCTTCTTTGTACATTAGGATTGAACTCGCCGGTTTGTTGATTGATAAGTTCTGAACCAGGCTGATCCCAGATATTATAAGCAGGATTGATCCCTTCACCAGTTTGAGTGTAAAGGTTATCACTAGCCCACTGTCTTGGGTTTGCCTGACCTGTCAATCTACCTTTATTCCTAAGCGCCTGCCAGGATAGCTCAATGAACTCCTCAGGTGATTCTATCACATCATAAGTCGGGAGTTCCAGAGAGTTGATACTGGTCTTGTAATTGACGGAAATGACCGACTTACCAGCATCACCTTTTTTAGTGGTGATTATCACAACACCATTTGCACCTCTAGAACCATATATTGAAGTTGCCGCTGCATCCTTAAGAACAGTCAAGTTCTCAATATCAGCTGGATTTATGGAACTGATATCACTCTGATAAGGTGCACCATCGACAATGTAAAGAGGATCCCTATTCCCGTTAACAGAGCCAAAACCCCTAATCCTAATGGTTGCATCAGCACCCGGAGCTCCTGAACCAGTAACTACATTAACACCCGCAACTTCACCTCTTAAGGCTTGTGTGACGTTGGTCGTAGCTTTTGCTTCAATGTTCTCCGTCTTCACTTCCGTAGCGGTACCGGTGAATGATTCTTTCGTAGTATTACCATAACCTACGACCAGAACTTCATTAAGCATTTCAGCACCCTGTTCCATGGTTACATTGATCTCTGTTTGATCCCCTACCGGGATTTCTTGTTTTTCATAACCTAAGTAACTGAATACTAAGGTTTGATCTGAACTCACTTCAAGGGAAAAATTCCCATCAAAGTCCGTCTGCGTCCCCTGGTCTGTACCTTTTACCTGAATGTTCGCCCCGGGAATTGGCAAACCGTCAGCATCGGTTACTTTTCCAGTAACCGTCTTTTCCTGTGCAAAACTGAGCTGCACGACAAACGCTAAAAACAGCGTAAGAATACCTCTTAAATTTGTCTTCATTTTAAAATTTATTTGAATTAGCCAAAACAAAAGTGGCAATATTCAATCAATCACACAACTTTTTTTTAATTAAATTTAATATTCAGGTGTTAAAACTTAACTTAAAGGTAAGTTGGGATTCAAAAAAGACTGGAAAACCTGATGTGGAATTGGGTCTGGTCAAATTGTACGGATCGACCAGTTTGATTGCCGTTAGCTAGGATCAACCGCAATGTGCCGCCCTGTGTTTTAAGTCCTATTCCCAAGCCTATGCTGTAGAGGTCTTGTTCAATATTATTTAACTGTTCCTGATAATAAGAAAGATCTAAGACCGAATGGACGAAAAGATCAGAACTTAATATATACCTGTATTCCGTTTGTAATACCGCATACAGGTCTGCAAAAAGACTATTTTCGGAGAATCCACGTATGTTTTTCATTCCACCGAATCTGAATAGTTCATTGGTTACGTAATTATCAGAAAGCAACCAGCGATTAAAGTTCCCCAGATAAATGAATTGCCTTTTATTGACAGGAATATACCATTGATTATCTAATTTTAAAGTGAACTGTCTCATATTCGGCTCCTGGTCATCGGGAAGATCTAGTAATTTTCTATTGCCTGCACTTGCTTCCAGGTCGATGCCGTTCTTGATGGGTAGAGATGTCTTTATACTAGTAGGTAAATGAAATGATGAACCTATCATATACCGGTTGGAGCGGTAATCCACCACGCTCGTGTCCAAAACGAAACTTTGCTCATCCTGCAGTGATGTTGACCTGTTAAAGATTGCCCCGGTCTTTATAAGCCATTGCCGGGAAAGCTGATATTTGACCTTGATATCCTGGGAAGAAGTTGAGAACGTGCTATCCTGTCTAAAAAAATCGAGCCCCAGTTCTAAACTAATAGGAGTGCTTAAAAGGTAAGGTAACTCCGCACCAACGCTGAACTGCTCCTGGTCTGAGCCATTGTTCTTGTAACGTAGGTCAAAGGATTCCCCAAAATTAAAGTTATTGACCAGCCTAAGGTCAAGGTCTCCGTTCAATTGAAGGTCCTGCTGGTCATCGTTTGTAAATCCTAAGAAACCCTCAAACCTATTGCTCTTTTGTTTTTCCAGATACATATAGAGCAAGGTAGAATCCCTGGTAAATTGGACCTGTGGTTCTTTTGTTTGGCGAACAAAGCCCAGCTCGTCTATACCTTTCGCGCGTTTGATGATCGATTCCCTATTAAAGATATCGGATTCTTCCAGGTCTAAATAATATTTGAAGAAACTTTCCGGGAAATCATTATATCCTTTTACCTTAATGGCTGTTATCTTTCGCTCAAGGCTCCTTTCAATTTTAAGTTCACCGGACAGGGTAGAATCGTTCGCTATGGCCAATGCCTCAAGCTGTACCTTACTAAACACCTGACCTTTTACGGAAAGCTTATCCAAAAGGTCTTTCACAAACTTTTCATATGCATCTATCTTGATAATAACAGCCTCATCAAGTTCCATATCAGTATCGATGCTACTTGTTCCTAATCGTAAGTAAGAATATTGCTTACCCAGCTTAGCCTTATAGCTAAGTGTATCTTCCTTCATCCTAGACTCACCTAAACTAGGGTTTATAAAGCCTTTCCTGTTTATTTTGTGCAGTAAGGCCTTTTCTACATCTTTCCCTGGCGCTATATGAAGAACCATTTCCTGCTGGACTTCCGACGTGTCGATAACGCGAACGACCCTTTTTTCCTGACCAGCAACAAGGATGTTATAAAATAATATGATCAGTATAAAGAGAGATCGCATAGGTTAGAAGCTAACACTTTCATTTGATAATGGAATAAATCATCAATATATTGTATATCTCGATCGATATCGATCAAATAACTAGCGGGCCAGGTTTTCCTATAAGAATTTATGAGCCTAATGTGGATCATTGTTTTTTGCGCTCGAACTTACCTTTGTTCGCAAGCAATAATAATACGATACCCAAAGCTATTAAAGGTAAGCTCAGCAGTTGTCCGGTATTGAACAACCATTCTGCGCGTTCTGCGACTTGGGGAGCTTTTACATATTCCACCAGGAACCTTATCGTCCAAAGTAGCGTAAAGAAAAGACCAAAAAGGAAACCCTGTATTTGCGAACGTTGGGTCTGCCAATAAACAACGAACAACAGGATGAACAACAATAAGTAGCTGAGTGATTCATATAGTTGCGCGGGATGTCTGGGAAAATCTTCCCCTAATTGTACAAAGACCACACCAAAGTCGCTGTTCGTAGGTTTTCCCACGATCTCAGAGTTAAGGAAGTTCCCTATCCTTACGAATACCGCGCCAAAAGAAACCGGAAGTACGATGCGGTCCAGTATCCACATCACGTGCCGTTCCAGCACCTTCCTGGAGAAAATTACCATAGCCACGAATATACCGATGGCAGCTCCATGACTGGCCAAACCTCTGAATCCCGTGAACTTGAACTCCGGCACGAATTGGAAAGGTAAGAACACGGATAAAGGATCTTGTAAAAAGAGCTCTGCCTGATAAAAGATGACATGTCCTAAACGTGCACCTAATAAAGTACCGATTATGGTATAAATAAGCAATTTATCCAAAATTTCCATGCTCAACTTCTCTGCATTAAATACATTTTTCATCACATAATAACCACCAGCAAATGCGATCAGGAACATCATGCTGTAATAACGAAGTGTGATAAAACCCAGGTCTATACCTATTGATGGGTCCCAATGGATCTCATATAATAACATAACCAAAGAATATTCGGCGAATATAAACAGAATAGAACTTTCCGCTAGGCAAAAGTGTATCCTTCATCAGTTCTCCGTCTCTGATAACATTGATGATATAGATGAATGACGAGACTTGAGTGTTTTTAAAAGTAAATTTCATAAGAATAAGCGTATTTTTGCACTTACAATTATCATTTTACGCTATGCGGTTGAACCTTCATAATGAAACTAACCCCTTAAAAGCAGTGATCTTAGGCACGGCCTTGAACAACGGAGCGCCACCTCAACTTTCTGAAGCTTATGACCCTAAGTCAAGACAGCACATCATGAACGGGACTTATCCGGAAGAAGCTGCCATGGTCCGCGAGATCAAATCCGTGAAAAGGATTCTTGAAGAACACGGAGTTAAGGTTTACCAACCTGAAAACATAGCAGGTTGTAATCAGATCTTTACGCGGGACATAGGATTTGTCATTGAAGATAAGTTCATCATAGCCAACATATTGCCGGAAAGGGAGAAAGAGGTTCAGGCTTTAGCTCCTATCTTAGCAGATATCCATCCTTCAAAGGTGGTCAGAATGCCAGAAGACCATCATATAGAAGGTGGTGATGTCATGCTGGCCGATGATCATATATTCATAGGCACCTATCGAGGCAATGATTATCCAGACCTTATCACGGCCAGAACAAATCAAAAAGCGATCAATGCGATAAAGGACAAATTCCCTAATAAAAAGATCAAATCCTTCAACTTGAGGAAAAGCAATGACGATCCTTTTGAAAACGCTCTGCATTTGGATTGTTGTTTTCAGCCAGTAGGTGATGATTACGCTATCATCCATAAGAACGGCTTCCTGGATGAAAATGAGTACCAATGGTTGATCGATCATTATGGTAGATCTAACGTCTTTGAGATATCAAAACAGGAAATGTACGATATGTCGAGTAATATTTTTTCCATTTCCCCGGAAGTCGTTATATCAGATAAACATTTCGAGCGATTGAACGAATGGTTAGAGAAAAGGAAGATAAAAGTTGAAAAAGTGAACTACAGAGAGATCGCCAAGCAAGAAGGCTTACTCCGATGCTCAACATTACCGCTTATAAGAAATTAGAACCATGAAACAAAGTACAGATACATTACTGATGATACGGCCCGCATCATTCCGGATGAATGAAGAGACCGCGGTCAACAATTATTTCCAAAAAAAGGATGATGACGCAATATCGGCTAATGAAATGGCTCAGAAAGAGTTTGATCGTTTCGTCGTCAAGCTAAGGCAAAACGACATTAATGTCATTGTGGTAGAAGATGATGAAAAATTAGATACACCGGATGCCTTGTTCCCTAACAATTGGGTTTCCTTTCATGAGAATGGTACCGTTGGGCTTTATCCGATGTTCGCTGAGAACAGAAGAAGGGAAAGGCGAGAAGAAGTCATCGAGCAGATAGAAAAGCACAATCACAAGGTAAAGAACTTTATCGATTATAGCGATGCAGAGAAAGATTCCGTTTTTCTGGAAGGAACCGGCAGTTTGGTCCTGGACCGCATCAACAAAAAAGCCTATTGCGCCGTATCCGAAAGGGCAAGCGAAGACTTGCTCATGGAATTTTGCGAAGACCTGGAATATTTTCCCATCCTTTTCCAAGCGAACCAGTCTCATAAAGGTAAAAGATTGCCTATTTATCATACGAACGTGATGATGTGCATAGGAACTGATGTTGCCATCATTGCTACATCAACCATTGATGATAAACAGGAAAGAAAGACCGTCCTGGAGAACTTAAAGAATGATGGGAAAAAAGTGATCGATATTTCTGAGGAACAGATGAGCAATTTTGCCGGTAACATGCTGGAAGTAAGGAACACGTCAGGTAAATTATATATGGTAATGAGCGATCAGGCCAAATCCGTGCTTTCAGATAAACAAAGAGAAATCTTAGAAGAACATACTGGAATCATAAGCAGCGACCTTTCCGTGATCGAGAAATATGGTGGCGGAAGTGCGCGATGTATGATGGCCGAGGTCTTCTTGCCTAAGAGTGACTAATTAGCAACTTCACTGGTGAACTTTATCCTGTAAAGTCGTAATTCCTCTTCATCGTAATCTCCATCAAATTCATCTAAGGCTTCCTCTATATCTCCGGTTTCAGATTCTAAGAAGAAATCATAAAGCTCTTCTTGCTGGTCTTCATCCAGGACATCATCTAAATAGTAGCTGATATTGAGCTTTGTCCCACTATAGACGATCGCTTCCATTTCCTTGATGAAATCCTGCATGGACATCCCTTTGCTATCCGCGATGTCCTCAAGCGGTAATTTCCGGTCCACGTTCTGGATGATATATAATTTATTACCACTATTAGCTCCTGTACTTTTTACCACCAGATCGTTAGGTCTGATTATCTCATTTTCCTCAACATGGTCCTTGATAAGCTGGACGAACTCCTTTCCGAACTTTTTGGCCTTTCCCTCACCAACTCCGTGAATATTTACAAGCTCTTCATGGGTGACCGGATATTTTAACGCCATATCCTCCAAAGAAGGGTCCTGAAAGATGACATAAGGTGGCAGGTCTTTTCTCTGCGCTACTTTTTTACGGAGCTTTTTGAGCATGGAAAGAAGTTTCGCATCAGCACCAGATCCGCCGGCCACTCCATTCTCAGATGGTGCCTTACCCTGGTAATCGTGGTCTTCCGTCATCAAAAAGGATTGCGGACGCTCAAGAAAATCGCGACCTTTATCCGTTAGGTGAAGAACGCCGTAGGTCTCTATTTCCTTCCTTATCAAGTTAGCTACTAATATCTGCCTGCTCAAGGCCATCCAATATTCTTTTTTCTGGTGTTTCCCTGAGCCAAATATGGATGACTCATCTATTCTATGGGATTTGATGAGCGCATTGGACTTACCGATCAGTGTTTGTACGATCTCCTTCGTCTTATAGATCTCACCGGTTTCTTGGATGACCTTTAATAATATCAAAACATCATCCCTCGCTTCTTTCTTCTTCTTAGGATAGCGCATATTGTCATCCATATCACCACCATCTCCGGTCTCATTATCAAAATCCTCACCAAAATAATGCAAGAGGAACCTTCGTCTGGAGATAGAGGTCTCTGCAAAAGCTACCATTTCCTGTAATAAGGCCATCCCTACCTCTTGTTCTGCGATAGGCTTACCGCTCATGAACTTTTCCAGTTTCTCAATGTCCTTATAGCTGTAAAAGGCCAGACAATGACCTTCGCCTCCGTCTCTACCTGCGCGACCGGTTTCCTGATAATAACTTTCTATGCTCTTAGGGATATCATTATGGATAACATAACGAACATCAGGTTTATCAATGCCCATACCAAATGCAATGGTCGCTACTACCACATCAATTTCCTCTTTCAGGAACATGTCCTGATGATTGCTTCGTGTCTTAGCATCTAATCCGGCGTGATAAGGGATCGCCTTTAGACCGTTCACCTGTAATATCTGGGACAGCTGTTCCACTCGCTTGCGGCTCAGGCAATAGATGATACCACTCTTGCCTACTCTATCCTTGACGAACTTGATGATGTCAGCATCTACGTTGTTCGTCTTTTTTCTTACTTCATAATAAAGATTTGGTCTATTAAAGGATGCTTTGAAGACATTGGGATTTTCCATACCCAGGTTCTTCGTGATATCTTCCTGGACCTTGGGTGTGGCCGTAGCCGTTAATCCAATGATCGGAATATGATCGCTTATCCGGTTGATTATCTTTTTTAAGTTTCGGTATTCCGGCCTAAAATCGTGACCCCATTCTGAGATACAATGTGCTTCATCTATGGCCAAAAAAGATATTTTTTCATCTTTAAGGAAGTCTATATAGTCATCTTTAGTGAGTGATTCAGGAGCTACATAAAGGAGCTTGGTGGTACCAGATGAAATATCTTCCTTAACTCTTCTAACCTGACCTTTATTGAGCGATGAATTAAGAACGTGAGCAACACCTTCGTTATCCGATATTCCTCTGATAGCATCCACTTGGTTCTTCATCAAAGCGATAAGCGGCGAAACTATGATGGCCGTACCATCTTCTATGAGCGCCGGCAACTGATAACAAAGCGACTTCCCACCACCGGTAGGCATGATCACAAATGTGTCTTTCTTGTTGAGAATGCTTTCAACTACATCTTTTTGAAGCCCTTTGAATTCGTCAAAACCAAAGAATCGCTTGAGTTCTTGTTGTAAATTGATTGTCGTCAATTGAAATCTGAATTTTTTAAATATTACATTTGCAAATCTAAATATACAACAAGATTTTAATCTAACAAGTGGTATATAAAAATTTATGGAGAAAGCTGCTACTTCAGATCTTGCCAGGAACGTGATAACCGCTCAATCATATGCTATAAAAAAAATGGCCGACCTGCTATCCGGTGATTTTGAGAAAGCAGTAGACCTTATATTCCAGTCCAAGGGAAGGTTGATCATAACAGGTATAGGCAAAAGTGCCATCATCGCTAATAAGATAGTGGCAACGCTCAACTCTACCGGCACTCCGGCCATCTTCATGCATGCCGCTGATGCTATACACGGCGATCTGGGTACCATCTTAAAGGATGATTCCGTCATCTGTATCTCAAAAAGTGGAAACACGCCTGAGATAAAAGTGCTTGTGCCGCTTATCAGGAACTTTAATAATCCTATCATAGCCATCACGGGCAATACTTCATCTTTCTTAGCACAACATAGTGACCTGGTTCTTTCTACTTATGTAGATAAAGAAGCCTGTCCTAACAACCTGGCTCCTACTACGAGTACAACCGCACAATTGGTCATGGGCGATGCGCTGGCCGTCTGTTTGCTCAATCTACGTGGGTTTACCAGCAAGGATTTTGCTAAGTTTCATCCGGGAGGATCGCTCGGGAAGACACTTTATCTTCAGGTAAGGGATATGATCGATCAAAATCCTAAACCCCAGGTTTCACCCGATGCTACCATAAAAGATGTTATCATAGAAATATCTGAAAAAAGATTAGGAACAGCCGCGGTCGTGGACGGTTCAAATATTGTAGGTGTCATCACCGATGGTGATATACGCAGGATGCTGGAAGCTGATGTAGATATCAACACTTCAACCGCAAAGGATATCATGTCTAAGAACCCAAAGACCATTGAGCAAAGTGCCTTAGCCGTTGATGCATTGGAAATGATGGAAGAAAATAATATCACTCAACTTTTAGCAACTGATGAAAGGGGTGAATATTCCGGCGTTGTCCATCTTCACGACTTGATAAAAGAAGGTATCCTATAATGGCCAGTAAGAGAACCGATGATAAAAAAGAAATGTCCTTCCTAGACCATTTGGAAGAGTTAAGATGGCATTTGATAAGGGCAGCGCTAGCAGTATTGGCAGCAGGCTTCGTAGCTTTCCTGGCAAAGAGTTTCATATTCGATGTTGTCCTGTTCGGGCCAAAGCAAGCCGATTTCTTCACTTATGAAGTACTATGCTACTTATCTCAAAGCATAGGCGTGGATGATAGTTTTTGCTTTAAAGAACTCCCGTTCAGGATACAGAGCAGGAAGATGTCAGGTCAGTTCAGTGCACACCTTTGGACGTCCATAACGGCAGGGCTCATCATAGCTTTCCCTTATATACTTTATCAATTCTGGAGCTTTGTGTCGCCCGGGATGTACGCTGGTGAAAAAAAGCAAGCGCGAATATTCATCTTCTTCAGCTCTGTATTGTTCTTCGCTGGAGTTGTCTTCGGATATTATGTGATCTGCCCTTTATCAATAAATTTTCTGGGTGGATATCAGGTAAGCAATGAAGTTTTTAACGACATAGATATAGGGAGCTATATAGGACTGGTCAGAGCCTGCACCCTGGCGAGCGGATTGATATTCGAACTACCCATCGTTATCTATTATCTGACGAAGTTCGGTATCGTAACGCCTGATTTTCTCAAAAAGAACAGGAAATATGCTATTGTATTGATCCTGATCATCTCAGCGATAATCACTCCACCGGATATCGCAAGCCAGATCATCGTAGCTATTCCGGTGGTCGTCTTATATGAGATCAGTTTGGTGATCGCTAAAAGGATATATAAAAAACAAATAAAAGAAAATGATAGACCAAGTAGATGAATTTGAAGCATATCGTTCTAAGATGAACAATAAGTTATTGAACGATAATAATAAAGTGATCAAAAGGATCCTTAACCTGGACACGAACTCCTTTTCTGAAGGTGCTTTAGGTAGTGAGACGAAAGAATTATTAGGATTAGTAGCCTCGCTGGTACTAAAATGTGATGATTGTGTTAAATACCATATAGAGTCCTCGCACAAGTCAGGCTGGAAGAAGGAACAGATCGTAGAAGCTATGAGCATAGGTACTTTAATAGGTGGCACGATCATCATTCCCCATTTAAGGAAAGCTTATGATTATCTGGAGCAAGTAGAAGAAAAATATGGTAAGAACTAATAATGAAGAACATGAAAGACTTTACAAGTGTTATCCTGAGACTTTTTTTATATGCATTGGTCCTTTTAACCGATTATTTTATCATTTACGCTGACATTATAAAGCGTAGTGTAAAGGAAGATTCCGCTATAGAGATCGCTCAGGAATCCTATTTGTTCATCATAGTTGTGATATTGATAATTCAATCGTTTAAGATCCCTACATATAAGAACCTATGCTACATTCTTGCGCTGTTCTTTGCCATGCATCTGGTAAGGGAGTTCGACTTCTTCCTGGATATGATATTTGACGGTCTATGGCAGATCATTGCTTTTAGCATGCTTGGTTTAGCTGTGTTCCTATTTGTGAAGAACAAGCATAGTATCATCCAACAGATTGGTGCATTAAAGAATGATATTTCCACAGGCCTTTTCTTGATAGGTCTCACCTTATTACATGTTTTCTCACGACTATGGGGAAAATCGGACAACTGGAAAACGCTATTGGAGGATAATTACAAGCGAGTATTCAAGGACCTGGCTGAAGAGGGAATCGAACTGGTTTCCTATTCTATTCTACTCATCGCTACAATACAACTTTTCTTAACTTTGAAGAGCTCAATTAGCAAGGATGGAGAATGACAAGACAAAATTAAAAGCAAACAATCTTATCAAGGAATACAAAGGCATCCCTGTGGTGAAAGATGTGAGCATAGAAGTAGATCAAGGCGAGATCGTGGGACTTTTAGGGCCGAATGGAGCTGGAAAAACAACTACTTTCTATATGATCGTAGGATTGATAAAACCTAATAACGGGAACATTTTCCTGGACGACACAAGAATCACCAAGTATGCCATGTACAAACGCGCTAAACATGGAATAGGATACCTCGCACAGGAAGCATCGGTATTTAGAAAATTAAGTGTCCAGGATAACATCAGAAGCGTATTACAGATGACCAGACTTTCTAAAGTTGAACAAAAGGAGAAAACAGAAAGTCTATTAGAGGAGTTCGGTTTAACGCACATCAGGAACAATCGGGGTGATCTGCTTTCCGGTGGCGAGAGAAGGAGAACAGAGATCGCAAGAGCATTGGCCACAGACCCAAAGTTCATTCTCCTGGATGAGCCATTTGCCGGTGTAGACCCTATTGCTGTTGAAGATATCCAAAAGATCGTAGCTCAACTGAAGAATAAGAACATTGGAATTTTTATCACGGACCACAACGTACAGGAGACGCTGGCCATAACGGATAGGACCTATCTCATGTTCGAAGGAAAGATACTCAAACATGGAAAACCTGAAGAACTTGCTGAAGATGAAACCGTAAGAAAGGTTTATCTTGGGAAGAACTTCGAGCTACGAAAAAAAACCATCTTTGATGATTAGGTCTTTTTCTTTTTCTTGTCCGATGCGGGGAACAGGATGTTGTTCAATATCAATCTATAGCCGGGCGAACTGGGATGTAACTTGAGTTCCGTTTTTGGATCACCTACGCGATGTTGATAATCTTCTGGATCATGCCCTGCGTAGAATGTAAAGAAACCTTTTCCCTTGATACCATGAACGTATCTGGCTTCTCCATTTAACCGGTTCTTTCCTAATATCAACACATTGGACTTGATGTTATCAGGATTAAAGGCCGTCGTCTGCCCCATGAAACCTTTAACGATAGCGGTATGGTTTTGGTTCAACATGGTGGGAATTGGATCCCATTTCGCGGAATAATCGCGAAGCGTAAAATAATCCTTGGTCTTAGGAACGTTCCGTTTACGGGTCATATCAATAGAAGAATATTCATAGACCATCGGGTCTCTTACTAATTTAAAATCAGTAAAGGCCATTGTCTTGTCGAATTCCAGCTTTTTTTGATAACCAGGTTCGCTGGGATCACCATCGAACATAGGTTCGCAAATATCCGTATTTTGTGCCGCTAATGCGATATCAAAAGAATCTGTAGCACTACACATGGCGAACATGAAACCACCGCCTACTACATAGTTCTTTATCTTTTTCGCAACCGCTAATTTTTCCTTGGACACTTTATCATATCCTAATGAAGCCGCAAGTTCTTCTGCCTCTTTTTTCTCTTTTATGTACCAGGGTGCGGCTCTGTATGCACGATAGAACTTGCCGTATTGACCTGTAAAATCTTCATGATGAAGATGAAGCCAGTCATATAATAGTAGTTTATCGTTCAACACTTCTTTATCATAGACCACATCATAAGGAATCTCTGCGTAGGTTAAGGCCATGGTCACAGCATCATCCCATGGTGGATTTCCCTTGGGACTATAAACAGCGACCTTAGGTGCTTTTTCAAGTATGACTGCGGATTGGTTCTTAGATGGGCTTTCTATTCCTTCCAGGATCGACCTTGCTTTTGCATCGCTAATGACCTCATATGAAACTCCCCTGATCTTGCATTCCCGGGTGAGTTTTTCTGATGCGGGAATAAGGAATGAACCGCCTCTATAATTAAGTAGCCACTCTACTTTCTGATTTCTCTCCAATACCCAGTAAGTTACCCCATAAGCTTTTAAATGTTCCTTTTGGTCTTCAGCGTTCATCGGGATAAGAACAAATGAAGCCTGAAGCTGAAAATTGAAGAAACAGATGAAAGCAAGGCTTACAATATATTTCATAAGAGTATTTTTATAAAGTTACAGCTAATTAAAAAGAATTCAAAGAAAATAGTGGCCTTTGACAAAAAAAATCCCAATTAGTAAGGAACACTATTGTCATCCTCGTCATCGTTCAAACTTGAAGACAGCTCTGTTGGCGTTGAAGTGATCGTTTCACCCAGGTCCTCAAACCTTCCAAATGACTTTTCAAATCTAAGCCTCACATCGCCAATAGCACCGTTCCTATGCTTGGCAAATATGATCTCTGCCTGG
Source organism: uncultured Psychroflexus sp. (assembly GCA_913056525.1). GTDB lineage: Bacteria > Bacteroidota > Bacteroidia > Flavobacteriales > Flavobacteriaceae > Psychroflexus. The sequence continues at coordinate 19,830 of CAJXLO010000012.1, read as the reverse complement.
TTCTCCGTACTGCCACCTTCGTTGTCGTTATCCCATTCCTGAAGTCCGTAGTATTCCGGTCTATAAATGAATGAAACGATATCCGCATCTTGCTCTATCGCTCCAGATTCCCTAAGGTCACTTAATATGGGTCTTTTGCTCCCACCTCTGGTCTCTACGTTCCTGGATAACTGAGAAAGGGCGATCACTGGAATGTTCAGTTCTTTTGCTAAAGCCTTAAGATTCCGGGAAATCGTAGAGATCTCTTGTTCACGTGTACCGTTCTTATTACTGGAACCACTGGTCATCAACTGAAGATAATCCACGAAGATGATCTTTATATCATGTTTAGAAGATAATCTCCTGGCCTTCGCCCTGAGGTCGAAAATGGACAAACTAGGCGTGTCATCTACGTAAAGTGGCGCGCCTTCTAATGATTTGACCCTTTCGTTCAGATGTTTCCATTCCTGATCAGAAAGATCACCGTTCCTAAGTTTCTCTGATGCGATCTCTGTTTCAGAAGAGATCAAACGGGTAATCAATTGTACGGATGACATTTCTAATGAGAAGAAGCCAACGGGTACTTTCTGGCCTACCGCCATGTTCCTGGCCATAGAGAGGATGAATGCGGTCTTACCCATGGAAGGTCTTGCCGCAATAATGATCAGGTCACTGAGTTGCCAGCCAGAAGTAAGTTTATCTATACCAGTGAATCCAGATAGCACACCGCTCGAACCATCCTGGTTGGCAATTTCCTCTATCTTCTTTTTTGCTTCTGTGACGAGATTTTGCGCAGATTGTGATGCTTTATTGATATAACCCTGAGTTACACCGTATAATTTTGATTCCGCTTCATCTAAAAGGTCAAAGACATCTTTTCCTTCATCATAGGAATCATGGATGATCTCACCAGATATCTGAATCAAACTTCGCTGAATATATTTCTGTATGATGATTCTGGAATGGTATTCAATATGCGCGGAGCTCGATATTTTTTGGGTCAGCTGGATAAGATAGATCTCACCTCCCACGTCCTGTAATTTCTTATCTTGTTTTAACTGGCTGGTAACTGTTAATAAGTCAATAGGCTTACCTTCCTGGAACAACGTAATGATAGCTTCATAGATGAACTGGTGCTTTTGATCATAAAAGACCTCTGGCTGAAGGATATCAATGGCCTCATCTACACCTTTCTTGTCTATGAGCATGGCTCCAAGCACAACTTCTTCTACATCAATAGCTTGCGGTGGTATCTTACCTTTTTCAAGATTGATGACGCTCCCTTTTTTTTGTTCTGTAGTTTGAGACTTGGTTTGATTTTGCATAGGGCTAAATTATAAAAAACAAAGGGCACTGAGCTGGAAACATCGCCTTAAGCTATGAACAATATATGTTGATAAGTATGTTGATAACTGTAAAAACGAACTGAAATTTATGTTAACTTATCAATAATCAGTTGGTAAGGATCGTTGATAGTATCATTCTTTATACTCTCCAATGGCCGTGAACTTATCTATTCTTTTTTGCACAAGTTCTTCCGCTTGAAGCTCTTTTAATTGGTTGTAAGTTTCAACGATCTTTTTGCTGACGACCTTAAAGGTCTTTTCTTTTTCACGATGAGCACCGCCAAGAGGTTCTTTGATGACCTCATCGACGATCTTGAATCGCTTCATGTCCTTGGCCGTTAGTTTAAGTGCATCAGCCGCTTCCTTTTTATGTTCCCAACTTCTCCAAAGAATGGATGAGCAGGATTCCGGAGAGATTACGGAATACCACGTGTTCTCTAACATGAGCACTTTATCACCTACACCTATTCCCAGGGCACCACCACTAGCTCCTTCGCCTATGATGACCACAATGATAGGCACTTCTATCTGCATGAACTGGAAAATATTGTTTGCGATCGCTTGCGCTTGTCCACGTTCTTCGGCCTGCATACCCGGATAGGCTCCAGGCGTATCAATGAAGGTCACGATAGGCAAACCAAACTTCTCTGCACTTTTCGCCAGTCTCAGGGCTTTACGATAGCCTTCAGGGTTGGCCATACCAAAGTTCCGGTACTGGCGTGTTTTCGTATTATATCCTTTTTGTTGACCTATGATCATAAAGCTTTGGTCATTTATCTTTCCAAGTCCTCCTATCATGGCCTTGTCATCGCCAAAATTCCGGTCTCCATGAAGTTCAAGGAAAGTGTCTCCGCAAATTCCTTTTATATGGTCTAAAGTATAGGGTCGATTAGGATGCCTGGACAACTGGACACGTTGCCATGGCGTCAGGTTTTTGAAAACTTCCTTTTTAGTATTCTCGAGCTTATTACTTAGTTCTTGACAGGTCTTAGAGACATCAACACCGTTCTCATTCCCTAATTGACAGGCTTTTTCATATTGTTCTTCTAGTTCTTTGATAGGTAGCTCGAATTCTAAATATTCCATAAAGCCATTTTTTTCTTGAACGCGCAAAGTTAATAAAGAAATTCATCAGTTGATGTTTTTATTTAGCTTATATAAGCTATGTTCTCTATAAAAGTTACAATTTGAGCTCTATTTATGTTAGATACACTATTGCACTTAGAAATGGCTTCTCGAATTGAATTTTAATATGTCCAAATAGCCTTGCTAAAAAGCTCATCTTGTTAGAATATATTTTCTTTCCAAGAAAAGCATTTGTTCATCAACGCTTAGCCTTCTTTACCAGCAAGAACGCCACTATAGAAAATATGATATTCGATGTCCATACTGCGATGATCGGTGAGAAGTTAGACTCTTCTGCAACTGAGGCAAGTACTTTATCTATAAAAATATAACTGAAAGCTATGGCGATGCCTATCATCAGGCTCAGACCTATTCCACCTCTTCGTTTTATGGAAGATACGGCTACGGCGATGAAAGTAAGAACAAATGCTGATATAGGTGTGCTCCATCTCTTATGTAAAGCGATAACATACCTGTTCAATTCGGGAGATCCGCGCCTTCTTTGGTCTTCTATGAAATCAACTAGCTCAAAATAGCTAAGGGTCTCAGCTTCATAGATCTTAGGGGTAAGCTCTCCGAATTCGAACGGTAGCAATGTATCTTTTGTAACTGTACTTATCAAACTGTCCTCCTCAGACAATATGATGCGTTTCTTATAATTTGACAATCGGTAAATGGAATCATCCACTACTTCTAACTTATCGGCTTTAATCTTGAACGCTAGTTCATTACCCTTAAAATGTTCTAAGGTAAAGTTCCTGGCGGTACTATCTCTAGATTTAAAGTTCGTCGCATAGATCACCTCGTTCTCATTTATCTGCCGGTATGAATCTCTTGTGTTCTCCGTTGCCTCGTCACTTTCCAGATACGCATACTTGAACTCAAAGAAACCTACATTCGCCTTAGGAACGATGTACATACTGAAGGAAATGGCGATAAGACAAACGATAGCAGCTCCGAACAGGTAAGGTCTCAAGAAACGATAGAAGGAAACCCCTGAGCTCAGAAAAGCTACGATCTCCGTATTATTAGCAAGCTTTGAAGTGAACCAGATGATGGAAAGGAATAGCAATATAGGAAAGAGCAAATTAGCAAAGTATATTGTGAAATAGAAGTAGTACTCTATGACCTCATCAACCGGGGCTTCACTTTCCACCATATTATCGATCTTTTCAGAAAGGTCTATGATAATACCGATAGGGATGAAAAGCAGTATCAACATCAAGAAAGTCGTGATGTAGCGTTTGAGTATGTACCAATCGAATATCTTCATCTATCGCTTGTTCTTCATCTGATCGACCATTTTTGTTTTCCAGGACACGAAATCTCCTGAAAGTATCTTTTCCCTGGCTTCTTTCACTAACCAAAGATAAAAACCTATGTTGTGGATACTGGCAATTTGTTTTCCTAAAAGCTCGTTCACGCTGAATAAATGTTTTAAGTAAGCTTTTGAATAGTAGGTATCAACCCAGGAATATCCGTTCTCGTCCAGTAGGGAAAAATCGTTCCTCCATTTACTGTTCTTAATGTTAAGATTGCCGGTTGCTGTGAACAGGCCACCATTCCGTGCATTACGTGTTGGCATTACACAATCGAACATATCTATACCTCTAGTGATATTTTCCAGAAGATTGATAGGAGTTCCTACGCCCATCAGGTATCTGGGCTTTGATGAGGGCAGAATATCGGTCACGATGTCGGTCATCTCATACATCTCGTTATCCGGTTCTCCCACGGACAATCCGCCAATCGCATTTCCAAGGGCATCTTTTCCTGCTACATATTCTGCTGAACTCTTCCTCAGATCTTTATAAGTACTGCCCTGAACAATGGGGAATAAAGCTTGTTGATAGCCATATTTTGCCGGATATTCATTCATAGCCTCGAAGCATCTGTCCAGCCAACGGTGCGTCATATCGGTAGACCGCTTTGCGTAGTCATATTCACATGGATAAGGTGTACATTCATCAAATGCCATGATAATGTCCGCTCCTATGCTTCGCTGAACATCAATAGCACTTTCCGGGGAAAAGAAATGTTTAGAACCATCTATATGGGATCGAAATTCTACGCCATCTTCTGTGATCTTTCGAGTATCTGATAAAGAATAGACCTGATAACCGCCACTATCGGTCAAGATAGCGTTCTGCCAGTTCATGAAATCATGAAGGCCTCCGGCATTTTCAAGAACATCCGTGCCGGGACGCAGGTAAAGATGATAGGTATTCCCTAAAATGATAGGTGCTTGTAGATCCTCATTTAGTTCTCGCTGATGAATTCCTTTGACCGTACCTATTGTGCCAACCGGCATGAAAATAGGGGTTTCCACTTCACCATGATCGGTAATGAGCTTTCCTGCTCGTGCTTTAGTTGATCTATCTTCTTCTAAAAGTTGATATTCCATCACAAAAATTCGGACAAAGATAATCAAGTTGTAGAAAGCGGAATTAAGCAATTTTAACAAGAAATGAAAGATTGCAAAAGCTATCTATATGCAATGGCTAAATATTTTAGCTGTTCACTTTTTTAGTTGATGGAACGGTCAAATAACATATTTGATAAAGAGCTACCTCTCATGTATCATGGTTAAACGCTGATGGATAAGAGCTGTTAAGTAGGCATCACCCAAGGCCGTATGTCTGTTCTCAGCTTTCAATTGAAAATGAGCACACAGGTCATCCAGGCTGATGTTCTGTTCTACCGGATAATGCTGTTGTTGCTTAAATAGCAGGTTTGTATCATATGTCTTGTTCTTGAGCTTTCCGAGTCCCATTCTCTTCAAGGCCTGATCAATGATCGCCACGTCAAAACGGATGTGATGACCAACTAAGGGACTATTGCCGATGAATTCTAAAAGTTGCTTAACAGCATCGTTTTCTGAAAGTTCAGCCTCCTGCGTTGTAGAAGGCAATATCCCATGTATTGCTATGGTATCATGGTTTACTTTAGTTTGATGCACCATCAATTCTATACTTTGATGGACCTGTATTCTTTCCGCCGTGAAGCGGACCGCACCAATGGAAAGCAACCTGTCTTTTCTGATGTCTAGCCCTGTGGTCTCACAATCAAAGGCCACGAAATAAGGAGACGCCGAGGATTTGAACGATAAAAGATATTCCTCCCAGAACCGGGGTTTGTCTTTAGTTGATGTTTTAAAATTAAACCAGGCCATGATCATTGAAAATAGGTTAATCTAAAACGCGTCTTTAAATTGGTTTGCAAGCTCTTTATGGGTTTAAAAGCATATTTAAGCTCGCTTTTATCTCGCTTTGAAAGAGTGTCCAATTCAACAAATCTCCCAGTATCATTTTGAGCAAACCCAGATTTGCTTCTAAAGCGCAGAAGGTCGTAGAAACTTTTAACACAAGACTTGTAGAGTTCTGCGTTCTGAGGTTCTTTGATCACGAGTTGCTTAAATCTTGCTACAGTTTGGTTAGCTCCTGCTATATTGTTTGATAAGGCCAATACGCGAGCTGCATCCACTAAAGGCATGATCGCCCTGGCCTTTAGGTCAAACTCGTCTTTATGCTCGCCGTCATCCTCGACCACGAATTGTTTGAAAAAGCTTAAAGGCGGTGGATTCTTTAAAGCATCACTGGCTAGATAAGCAAAAAAGGTCTGATCACCGTTCAATAGGTCAAAAACGGACCGGCTTAACTCCTCATGTAATTTCTTATCGCCATATATCAACTGAAAGTCAAAGAATATGGAGCACAGCATCACACTTTTTTCCGTCGGTGACTTGATCCATTGCCTGAACTTCTCCTTCCATTCGTTCAGAGAGAGACAATAGGCTGGATTGCTTGCCATCATATTGGCAGGACAATGTTCAAAACCTATTCTGGCCAACGCATCGCTCAATCTTTTCCCCAGTTCAAGGAAGTAGGTTTTCACTTTCTTGTGTTCATAATCGGCTACATCCTCGTAAACTAAGGCATGGTCCTGATCGGTTAAAAGCAATTGTTCGTTCCTGGCCTGACTTCCTAAGTTCAACCAGGCGAAATTACAAGGTGGTGGTGAGGACATTCCACGTAAACAAAGATCGGCGCAGACCTTATAGATTGAATCGTGTAAGGCATTAGTCAATGACAAGCAATGCGTGATGGGCAAGTCCTGAGATAAGTAGGATTCGAGCATTTGTCCCAAATGTGACCTTACTTGTGATAATTCTTCGATATTTCCAGCTCTCTTTATCGCTTTTTGGAGTGCTGCGGGATTATTGGCTTGCGCGGTAACGATATCGTGTTCTGAGAGTATCCCGATGACCCTACTTTTGTTCGTGCCGTCCGCTGTTATGCATAAATGGCCGATGTGATACTGCAACATCATTAATTGCGCTTGTGCCACGCTGGTGGACCTTTTGATACAAAGAACGGGCGAGCTCATGATATCCTTAATCGGTTGATGAACCTTTGTCTTCCCTGTAACGACATGTTTCCTTAGGTCTTTGTCAGTTACTATTCCTATTGGAAGCTCATTATCGACAATTATGACAGAGCTGATGTTCAACTCCGTCATATATTCAGCGACTTCCCTGATTATGGCACTATCTATGACACAAAATGGATCTGGTGTATGGTCGATCTTCTGAAAAAAGTCCATTTGTGACCGTTCTTGTGATGTATCGTTCTGATCAGCGATCAGGTTATGAGAAAGGAGGACACCTTTTCTGTCTTGCGCATTAGGTTGGCGTTGATTTGAAGCAAAGCTTTTCATTAGGAAATTGGCGATATTAGAATGCTTCAAATAATTATTGAATGCTTCAAATGGAATAGCATAAAGCAGCGTATCTGTCTTTGCCGTTGCAGACATTGCATAGTTCTGACCAGCGAAAAATGGTCTTAAGCCTATCACATCACCATCATCACAAACATCGATCAATTGATCGTTATCATCCTTTTTGACATGAAGGTCCATCAAACCTTGATGAACCACATAAAAACTTTGATGCGTCTGGTCATCTTGTAGAAAAAGGCATTTTTGTTTGGCTAAATAGACCACTTCTATCTGAGTGGCCAATTCATAGCATTCTTCTCTGGTCAATCCATCGAATGGTGGATGTTCCTTCAAAAAGTCTGCAATTCTTTGTGCAATGCTATTTTTCATTGAATAAAAATAAGCAATTTTAATTTTCTGATACAACCTTAAGTAAAGCCAGGTTGTGATAGTAAAAAAAGGATCTCCGTTCAAACATTTAATATGAGCGGAGACCATTTATATCATCCAGGTGAGGTAGGTGCTAATCCCTTTTGACGCTCCCACCCGATGAAGATCTAGAGGTAACGTTCTTAGCTGGATCGTTGTAATATCGGATGTCAGCCCCACTAGAAGCGGTGGCTTCAAGCGCATCAACAGGATAGCAGTCCACACTTGCCCCTGATGATGCTTTCGCCTTAATTCTTTTAGCTTGAAGGTCCCTGGCATGGATATCACTTCCACTTGTAGCCTCTAGCTCAAGGTCTTCACTGATTCCTTCCAGTTCAACGTCCGAACCGCTCGTAGCTTTTGCCTTGAGCCTTTTATTATCGCCGTTAATAGTGATGTCCGAAGAGCTGGACGCATTAAGCGTGAGTTCCTGGCTATCTACTTTCAATTCGATGTCGGAACCACTAGAACCCTCTACTTTCAAGACATCTGCCTTAATGCTCAATTCCATATCAGCTCCACTGGAAGCATCTATGGTAGACGTATCCAGAATGAGTTTTTCTTTTGCCATGAGATTAGTGCCACTACTTGCCTTAATAAGCTTAAGTTGGCTATCGTAATAGATCTTGACGAGCTTGCTATCGGCATTGCCGATATTATCCTGAGCACCAAGGCTGAGCGTTCCCTCGGATTCGTTGATCTCCAGGATCTCCATCAGGTTCTCATTCGCCTTGACCACGACCTGTGGTGACTGGTTAGGGATCAGTTGCACATCCCAGCCATTGCTGACCTTTATTTTCTCCGGGTTCTCTATCTCAAAGTTCTTCGTGATGACCGGACCTTCTCCGGACACCTGGTTCGTGTTCATGTTAAAGCTGCACTGCACGAGTGATACAGCTACAAATACGGATACTAATTTACTTAGAATTGTCATAGTTATTGCTTTATCGGGTTTTGGTTTGGTTGTTTATTTTATTGTATCACAGTCTAAACAAATGACCTTATTTTCATTGAATTTTAACGTGTGGTCGAATAGACTGTCATTGATCCTGTAAGCATCTTCATCATAGGACTTCAGGTAAAATCTTGAAACGTTCTTATCAAAGTTCACGGTCTGACCTTCCGGAAGGTATAGATTGACCCTTACTTCCTGCTCCATGTTCTTGTGGTCGATCGAGCTGATGAAATATCCATCTACGGTCAATGAATTTTCAGAGAATTCGTATCGATGATCGATGAATGCGGCATTTTCTCTTGCCTTGTCTATGGAAAAACCACCGCTTTTCTTCACGATGGCTATCTGCGGTCGTTCCTCCTGTGACCTGATGATCTTTAACCAGACATCCCTGCCATAAAGGACTTTTTCATCCTGCTCATTGTATTTGATCATATTGTCACCTCTTTTAAGTGCTTCATCGTATTTAGGGTCAGCGGTCATGTTCACCTGCAATGTATCCTTAGGTTTGAGATTGATGTTATCTATCTGCGTCACCTCTGCTCTAATTTCTTCCTGCACGGCTTTTTTTATACCCAGAAAAGTAGTAAACGCAATGCTCACGAAAAGCAAGCTCAATAATGTCACATGAGCTGTAGTGGTCAATTGTTTGATGAAAGGGTTCATCAACTTGAGACCTAATATGATCAAATAGAACATGATGATGACAGATGTTAAGAATACGCTCAGAAGCTGGATGAAATGGGGTATGCCTATCACAAATACACTTCTGTCGATATCAGCATTACCAAAGAGCTCTATACCGCTATATGCGATAAAACCAATGAGAACGCCCAATAAGCCGAAACCTGCGAAAATGATGAAGCAAATACCGATGATCTTACCAGTCCATTTGACCAATTTTGTGAAGAACTTCTCGCTCCAGTTCGCAAACTTAGATGAACCGGACTTGATATTCTCTTTATACTTGTCATAATCAGCATTCTTCACTTTATCTGATACTTTTCTGTAATTGCTTTTAATGTCTTCCTCTATGGTGGATAGATTGACAGGCTTGCCTTTCATGGCGATCTTTTGCGCCGTGGTCTTGGCCGCCGGCGTGACGATCCATAGGATAACATAGATCAGCGGGAAGATGCCATAAGAGAATAATGTCGTTAAGACCCAAAATAAACGAATCCATACGGCGTCAATGTTCAAATAATGATCTAATCCTGATGAAACACCACCTAAATACCCACGCTCCAGATCGCGATAAAGTGGCTTTCTTTCTGCTTTTTGAAAGCTTTCTGTGGTTTCTTCATCATCCATTAGATAATCTTCCGGTTTCCCCATTATTTCTATCACTTCATCTACTTCCTTTAAAGTGATCACCTGACGTTCATTAGCCTGACGCTCCATAAAAAGCTCAGCGATCCTCAATTCTATATCTTTAAGGATCTCTTCCTTGCTTTCTTCCTGTTGAAGCGACTTTTCAATAGCATCCAGATAGTTCTTAAGCTTATGAAAAGCCGCTTCATCTATCTGAAAAAAGATTTGTGCTAAATTGATATTTATTGTCTTGTTCATCGTCTTATTTATTGGGTTGCGTGATTATATTTACAGCGGTTTGTAGTTCTTTCCAGGTCGTTCCCAGTTCACTTAGAAAGCCCTGTCCTTTTTCCGTGAGCTGATAGTACTTCCGCGGCGGTCCACCGGTTGATTCTTCCCATCTATAGGTGAGTAGCCCTGCATTTTTAAGCCTCGTTAGTAACGGATATATCGTACCTTCTACTACCAGCAATTTAGCATCTTTAAGCGAGGCTAATATCTCAGCGACATAGGCGTCATCCTTCGCCAGTATGGAAAGGATACAGTATTCCAGTATGCCTTTTCTCATCTGTGCTTTCGTATTTTCTACTTTCATCATTCTCGTCTTGGTCGACCTTAGGTCATTATTTGACGGCAAAGATATGGGTATTAATAGATACTTTGTATTGCATAGTAGTAAATTTAACATTAAGTTAACAACGTAGTTTTATTCCTATCGATATGCTACTGTATAAAATCTTACATTTGTTCATCTATGAAGCCTTCAGCCATTCATTTGTTCATGCTCAAGAACTTGCCAGCCGCATATTTTGCCGGCGTTCGTGTCCAGGAAATTTCTAATGATAGAGCGATTGCTCGTGTGAGACATAAATGGATCAATCAGAACCCCTTCAAAAGCATCTATTTTGCAGTATTAGCGATGGCAGCTGAACTCAGTACCGGAGTGCTCGTTATGCAGGCTATCCGAAATTCATCCCATAAGTTCTCTATGCTTGTCGTTGAGAACCGATCTGAATTCCATAAAAAAGCCGTAGGTAAGATATACTTTACTTGTGTTGATACTGATAAATTGTCGGAAGGAATGAAAGAATGCACATCATCGCCTGATGCATCCAGTAGTTTCTGGATGAGGTCTATCGGTAGGAACGAACAAAATGAGGAAGTTACCACATTTTACTTTAAGTGGTCTATCAAACAAAAAAGTTGAAAAGTGTGAGAAAGTTATCCATCTTGAGCATTTTTATCCTACTCATCCTTTCTTCTTGTCAAACGCGGATAGAAGATAACAGACGTATCCTGATAACAGGAAAGCTTCAAGATGAGAATGGTGAGGCCATCAGTAACATCAATATTATCAGTGGAAATGAGTTCACCCAACTGGGAACCGGGCTGTCTGATGAGCAGGGCGATTTTAGTATAACCTCGCTTAGCCTCGCCAATACGGTCAATATAGGCAATGGTGAATTTGAGCCCATAAGGATCGATGCGATAAACATTAATGCCCAGGTAAGTGATGATGGGTTTGGACTGACCGTATCTGATCATAATTATTCAAGTATCAATGTAGTAAACAGAAATTTTTTTGATGGCGTCAGTATCGATCTGGGTGATATCGTTCTACAAGAACTCGCTCAACTTGAGGTCAATTTCAATAAGCAAGAATATGCAGGCCAGGAACTTTATGTTTTAGTAGATCATAAGGGAAGCTCGTGTCAAATAGACCTTGCACAAGCCATAGCTGTTGAACAAATAGGCTGCCAGATAACTGACCTTTCTTCAAACCTTACCCTATTTGCTCAGAACAATGAGCGCAGCATTAATATAAGCTGCCTGTTGAATGAAACGTTGAGCCTAGAAGTGTTCGATAACAACGGGAATCTGATATTCGACCAGCAATTTGCGATCAATGAGAACAATGCAAGCATCGATGTTCAATTGTAGCTATCTTTACATTCTATGTTTTTTAACCTTTAGCCTAAGCTTAAAAGCTCAAGATGAAGAGAATGTATCGAAGGAAAGTTCAAGGCGTTTTTTTACTTATCAGATCTCCATTGTAAAACCAGTGGCTTTTGGTGATAATTTTGCAGATAATGGATTAAAACAATTAGTAGGATATGATCTTAGCCTGCGTTTTTATATTTTCAGGTCGATATTCCTGGGCGTTGAAGGAGGTTCTTTTATTGCCACCGTGGAAAATGAAGATCTGGTAGGTGATTTTGATCAATCCAATGCCAATACTTATGGTCTTACCGCTGGATACACTTTCCAACTCAATAAGAATCACCTTGTAGATGCCGGTCTGTCTTATGGAGCCGTCAATTACAGGAACAGCAAGGATGGCCTTGACGATAGATTCGTGGACAGCGGTAATTATTTAAAGATAAATGGACAGTACAACTACAGGATCAATAAAAATATCTCTGTTTTTGCTTTTACAAATCTAAGGTTGGATCGTTTAGATATTAAGACTTCACCGAACATAGATAGCTTCATCAATCAATCGAACTATGTAATATTTGGGATTGGTTTTAAGGTAGGTTTATCCGCAAGAATTGATGAAATATGGTAAGTAAGCAGAATTTAATTAACATATAATTAATTTTTGTGTTATAAAAATTAGGTATATTAGCTATCTCTTAGAAAAAAGCTGAACAAAATGCCAAGAGCAATGTTAAGTTACACAAAAGAAGTCTTGAAAAAGGTAAGTTTTGATGTTAAGCTCTTCTGTGATGAAATTAAGAAAGCGGTAAAAAGATTGCTACCTCATGAAATAGAAGAACTAAGAGAGTTCGTGGTCGAAATTACCCAAAAGAGACCGCAATTGAAGGTAGCTTTGAGCTATATACCGCATAACACAGATCACTTGCTGGATAGAGCTGTTTGAGAGTGTTTTTTATCAAACACGCTTAAAAAATAATTTAAGCTATCAATTTTGTCATATCTTTGAAGCATCAGAAGAAGACAATGGCGCAACAAACGATAAGATTTTCAAGGAAGCATTCAAAGGACTTCATTAGAACACTTAACAAAAGAGTGAACAATTACTTTAAAGAGAACAATATCCCTAAGACAGGCAACGTCCAATTGTACATAAAGTCAGCAATAATGTTGAGCTTACTTATATTCCCTTACCTGGCCATCTTCTTATTTGAATTCTCGGCCTGGTACAAATTAGGTTTATGTATCGTGATGGGCATTGGTATGGCTGGAGTGGGAATGAACATTATGCATGATGGCAACCATGGTTCTTATTCCAGGCGCAAATGGTTGAACAAGCTCATGGGCGGCACTATTTACGTCTTAGCCGGTAATGTTTACAACTGGCAAGTACAGCACAATGTCCTGCATCATACTTATACGAACATCCATGGTCATGATGAGGACCTGGACGCTGGAAGGATCATTCGATTCTCAGAGAACGCCAAATGGAAAAAATTCCATCGTTTTCAGCACATCTATTCTATTTTCCTTTATGGGCTGCTTACCCTGAACTGGGCGATCACCACAGATTTTAAGCAAACGCCCAAGTATTTGAAAAAGAAGTTAGCTTATGGAAAATTACCTTCCGCATTCAAGCAATGGAGTTCCATAGCGATAAGCAAGGTCATTTACGCAATGGTCTGGATCGTCATCCCGATACTATTTACAGAATTGAGCTGGTGGATGGTCCTCATTGGGTTTGTAGCCATGCATTATACTGCCGGGTTGATATTAAGCATTGTATTCCAGTTGGCTCACGTTATCAAAGAAACGGAAATGCCTGTTCCGGACGAAAACGGTAAGTTCGAGCATTCCTGGGTGATTCATCAACTCTTCACCACCACCAATTTTTCTACAAAGAACAAGTTCATCAGTTGGTTTACCGGTGGATTGAACCATCAGATAGAACATCATATTTTCCCACATATCAGTCACATCCACTACAGCAAGATCAGGGAAATCGTTAAAAAGACCACGGATGAGTTCAATTTGCCTTATCATGAGTATAAACATATGAGAAATGCAGTTATCTCTCATTTTAGTTATTTAAAAAGCATGGGGAAAAGACCACAATTAACTTAAATTCCTGATCGAATGGAGACATTATTATCAGCAAAGATAAATCGCCTGGAAACCTCAGCCACGCTGGCGATGGCCGCAAAAACTAGAGAACTCAAACAAGAAGGAAAGGATATCATAGGCTTGAGCCTGGGTCAACCCGACTTTAACACACCTGATTTTATTAAAGATGCTGCTGTGCGTGCCATTGAGGAAAATTACAATTCCTATACACCGGTAGATGGTTATGGTGAATTAAAAGAAGCGATCGTTCATAAGTTCAAAAGAGATAACCAATTAGATTATCAAGCTGATCAGGTAGTGGTCTCTACCGGTGCAAAACAAACCTTGTACAATATCGCCGCTACGGTGCTGGACCCTGGTGATGAAGTAATCCTACCTTGTCCTTACTGGGTAAGCTATCGTGATATTGTAAAGCTGAACGAAGGTACTCCAGTAGAGATAAAGACAAGTATCGATCAAGATTTCAAGTTAACACCAGAGCAACTGGAAGCTAACTTGACCGAGAAAACCAAAATGATATGGTATAGTTCACCTTGTAATCCCAGCGGATCTGTTTATACAAAAAAAGAGCTAGAAGCAATTGCTGAGGTCTTGCAAAAATATCCTGATGTCCTTGTTATTAGTGACGAGATATATGAGCATATCAACTTTGGTGAAGCACATGTTTCTATGGCTAGTATCCAGGGGATGAAAGACCGTACGATCACCGTTAATGGTGTTTCAAAGGCTTTTGCCATGACCGGATGGCGAATCGGTTATATGGCAGCACCTCCAAGTATTGCTAAAGCTTGTACAAAACTTCAAGGTCAGGTGACCAGCGGTGCCAACTGTATCGCGCAACGTGCCGTGATAACCGCTTTAAAAGAATCGCCGGACAGGATACAACCTATGATCGACATCTTTGAGCAACGAAGAAAATTGATCCTGGACCTATTGGAACGTATTCCAGGATTTGAAACCAATGTTCCACAAGGTGCATTCTATGTTTTCCCTAATGTAAGCAAATTCTTTGGTAAGAAAATAGCGGGTAAAGAAATAAAAAATGCGACCGACTTCTCCTTTCTATTGCTAGAGAATGCCCATGTAGCCACCGTAACAGGCGAAGCTTTTGGCAATCCGGATTGTATCAGGATATCCTATGCAGCAAGTAATGAGAACATTAAAAATGCAGTTGAACGAATAAGAGAACTGCTGGATGGCGTTCTTTAATTAATATCTTAGACCATTACGAGCTGCTTTTAAATTCTAAGCTGTGAGCAATCCTTTTTCTAAAAGTTTTTCTGCGATCTGAACTGCATTCGTCGCTGCACCTTTCCTTAAATTATCCGCAACGATCCATAGGTGATAAGCATTATCTCTGGTGAGATCTTTTCTAATTCTGCCTACAAAAACATCATCTTTCCCATGACTGTAGATCGGCATCGGATATTTGTTGATCTCTGGCTGATCTTGTAGAACCACGCCTTTCGTGTTATTGAGCAATTCCTTGATGTTTTTGATATCGGTTCCTCGTTCTAGTTCAATATGAACTGATTCGCCATGACCACCTTCAACAGGAATGCGTACCGCGGTCGCCGTGAGATCGATATTATCATCCAGTATCTTTTTGGTCTCACGGGTCAATTTCATTTCTTCTTTCGTATAGTCGTTATCCTGAAAGACATCACAATGCGGTAGTGCATTTCGATATATCGCATACGGATAGGCCATTTCTCCTTTTTTGCCCTGTTCTTCATTTTCCAACTGATCAACGGCCGCTTTTCCCGTGCCGGTAACCGATTGATAAGTAGAGACGATGACGCGTTTAATCTTAAGTTCGCGATGTATTGGCGCTAAAGCCATCAATAGCTGAATGGTAGAACAATTCGGATTAGCGATGATCTTGTCTTTTTTCGATAATCGATCGCCGTTGATCTCCGGAACGACCAGATTGATGTAAGATTCCATACGCCAGGCAGAGGAATTATCCACCACCTTACAACCTATGTCAGCAAACTTGGGCGCCCATTTTTTTGATATATCACCACCGGCGGAAAATAAAGCCAAATCTGGTTTTTGTGCTAAAGCGGTATCGATATCAACGATGCTGTATGATTTTTTATTGAATTCTATTTTTTGACCTACTGATCTTTTCGAGGCTACGGGAATAAATTCGGTTATCGGGAAGTTACGCTCAACTAATACCTTGAGCATCACCTGACCAACCATACCGGTCACGCCTACCATTGCTACTTTCATGATCTGTTTTTAAAAGAATGGCAAAGATAATAGATAACTAATGTTTTGAATTCTTGTTTGTTATTTTGTTAAGTAAAAAAAATTGAGATTTGTTCATTACAAGTGCTAGTAAATTTAATCCTGAAATAATGTAGCGGTCTGTAAGGTCTGAAATGGCAAATTTCAGACAGCGTCAAAAAAGCTAATAAATTTAATTTCGAAAAAATTACAGTTTAAATAACTTTTTCAGATTATAATTTAATTCCTCTATTTTTTGATTGTTCAAATTACCTATAAGACCATCAACTAACTCTTTATCAATGGTTGCTATCTTATTGAGTCTTATCAAAGAGGTTTTCTTTAAACCATTTTTCTTAGAAGGCTCTAATTTAATATCAAATTCAGCGTACCATTTAAATCTTGTGGTAATAAAAGCAACTGTAACATCAGAATCATTGATGCTTAAGACAATTGCTGGTCTTTTTTTCTGACCTTTTAGATCTGTAAACGGGAAAGGGATTAGAACTATATCACCTTTATCCATCAGAATTTTTCTTTCAAATCATTCTCATCATATAGCTCTTCTTCTTCATTGAGAAAATCAAAAGAACTTGAGTTTGAAGTAAGTTCTTTTATATTTTCATTAATTAACTGGTTATCCAGTTTGCTTAATAAAAAATCAGCAAAATTGTTCACCTCTTCTAATTTTGCATTAGGTAATTTTTTAATCTTTTTGAAAGCTTCCTGAATTAATATTTCCCGGTTCATTACAATGGTTTACACAAAAATAATAAAAACTCATTTGATCTCTTTTACATAATTTAGAAATAGAATGCTAAAGAGATAAATTTGGCATTGATTACGTTTACCATCCAGCAATTTGAATTATTTGGTTTTTCAACTTAGGAATATGTTTTTTTAGTACAGCCCAGATATTTTCATCAGAAATATTATCATAAGCGTGTATTATCTGATTCCTTAAACCTACTATTTTTCGAGCATCATCTATTGGGAAGTTGGGTTTTTCTTTAATGATCCTATTTATTGCCTCTCCAATTATCTCCAGATTTCTTTCAACGGCTCTTTTAAGTAAAACATCAGAACTATACTTTTCAAAATCTATTGAGCTATTCTTAAAATAGCTTTCTATTTCATCTATAGAAGATTTTATATCATATAACCTTTTGAGGACTTTCTCTTCCATATAGTAAAATACGTTCTCTATTTATAACTTTTTTTAGGACAGGATTTTTTAATGTTTGGATCTCGAGTAGATCAACAGGTCGATCAAAAAGGTTCTCCATTTTAAATTTGAAATCCATATAATTATCAAAATATTCATAAGGATCCACTTTTTGAAATTTTACCAAAAGGTCAATGTCGCTACTTTCATCCTCTTCGTTTCTTGCATAAGAACCGAAAACATAAAGTTGATCAACTTGGTGCTGTTTACAAGCTTTTTTAATTTGATCAGAATAATTATTCAAGGTTAACATGTATCAAATTTAATGAAATAAATATTTAATAAAACTTCTCTGTTTAAATAAATAACTCAGTTTAAAAACAACGATCAGCCAGAAAACTAAAATAACCTAGTAATACTTCGTCGTTGACGGTTCTGGGCGTTTTGATCTCTAAAAGTTGCGGTTGATCGTTCTTTAAAAAGAAATCCGATAAACACTGATCTAATTCACCTTCATTATCAGCATAATGATATTCAAAGCCATACATCTTGCACAAATGTTCAGCCGTTAATTGATGCGTGGTTTCAAAATACCGCTGGTAATAGGCTTTTTCTTTTTCGCCAGGCAGAATTCTAAAGATACCGCCACCGGAATTGTTGATCACGATGACCTTAAAATCATATGGTATATGGTCATTCCACAGCGCATTGCTGTCATAGAAAAAACTCAGATCTCCAGTGATTAATAATCCTGGCTTTTCACTCATCAATGCCGCGCCGATTGCTGTTGAAGTGCTACCATCTATACCACTCGTGCCCCGGTTGCTAAAGACTTCATGGCTGTTTTTAAAGGAGAATAAGTTCGCATAGCGAATACTGGAACTGTTAGCAAAATGAACAAGATAATCTTCAGGAATTCTTTTTATAACCCTATCAAAAACGCTAAAATCAGAATGATCGATCTGCTCTAAATATTGAGAAAGTTCATTTTCAATAACTGATTTGTATTGCAACCAAAATTTTTGATAATCGCTAGTTACATACTTAAGCTGATTTTTGTGCGAATTAAAAAAATCATCGATCGTAGTTTTAAAATGCTTGCTCAAACAGAAAAAAGTATCATTAGCGTGAAACGGATCTACATGGAAATGTCGCTTTGGTGGATATTTCCTCAAAAATGCCTTGATCTTTTTCGATACGATCATCCCGCCAAAGGTCAACAGCAATTCCGGCTGGAGTTTTTGCCAAAAGGCATCGGTATTATCAAGCTTTTCTATTGGCGCAATTAGCGCATCGATCTGCTCAAAGAAATTTGTATGATGTAGATTAGAGGTCGCCTCGGTTAACACGATAACGGATGCATCTGCCGCTAAATATTCTATCCATTCTTTAGATAATCGACCTGGATATAAACAGCCTACGAGTATCATTTTCCGCTTGGCTTGATTCCATTGGGTTAAAAAATCGGAAGTATCTAATAATTGGCTACTGCTGACATCCAGGGTTTCAAATAGCGGTTGGAATTGCTTTTCATCGGCTTGCTCATAGAGCGGCTCGTCAAATGGCGCATTGATATGAATAGGGATATTTCGTTGCGAAAGTGTAGCAAAAGCCTTTTTGAGTTGATGCTCATTGTAAGATTGATTGGAAGTGTTATCACCATTGCGATTATCTAACATCAGCGAAGCGGAATAGCCAACGTGATTATCCAAAGCTTCCGGCTGACGAATGGTTTGCCCATCACCGCGATCGATCAAATGTGGTGGTCGATCTGCTGATATCACTACCAGCGGGATTTGACTATAAAAGGCTTCTGCGACCGCAGGATAATAATTAAGCATGGCTGATCCGGATGTGCAAACCAAAGCAACCGGTTTCCTTGTTTGTTGTGCCATTCCTAGCGCAAAAAAGGCGGCGCAGCGCTCATCGACAATGCTGTAATGATCAATGTCAGCTTCATTAGTAAAGCCGATGGTTAACGGAGCATTACGAGAACCCGGCGAAATGACAACCTGGTTAACACCGTAAAAAAGACAGGCATCTACAATAGTTTGGGCTAACGGAATTTTTGTGAAATGGCTCATACTTAACAAAGATACTTGGCTTTGACAGCTCATTGTAGCATTTTAGCTTAAATTTTAAAAATGGGCCCTAAAGTTGTTTTTGGTAAAAGTAAAATTTACCCTAAACTTAGACGTATTTAGTATTATTAAACGATCTTTTAAACTACCACGGAGTCACGAAGATCACAGAGCTATAATTAGCTTTTGAGGATTTTTTTGATTTCATTTTATAGATTTTACAAAAAGTTAAATCATAAACTTAGTGAACTTTGTGTCTCTGTGGTAAAATAGTGAGGGTCAGAAAATTGGTTAACGTTTAACTCACCACAAAGTCACGAAGATCACAGAGCTATAATTAGCTTTTGAGGATTTTTTTGATTTCAATTTCAAAATTTGACACATAAAAAATAATAAACTTAATGGACTTTGTGTCTATGTGGTAAT
>CAJXLO010000011.1 GCA_913056525.1 uncultured Psychroflexus sp. | reverse complement strand
GTAGAATCTATGGGAAAAGTTACCCGTATAGAAAAAGAAGGCAGCAATCATCATATTAGTATGAAAGCTGATTTTGTGGACGAACTCAAGATCGATCAAAGTATTGCACATAATGGGGTTTGTTTGACCGTAGTCGATATAAAAGAGGACGAATACACGGTTACAGCGGTTGATGAAACATTGCAAAGATCAAATTTAGGTGATCTTCAAGTGGATGATCTGATCAATTTAGAACGCAGCATAACGATGAATCAATTTTTAGATGGTCATCTCGTGCAAGGTCATGTCGATCAAACTGCCATTTGTAAAAAGATCGATCTTAAAGATGGCAGTTGGGAATTCACTTTTCAATATGATAAGGATACGCCGTTTGTAACCATTGAAAAAGGTTCTATTTCAGTAAACGGTATTAGTCTTACAGTTGTCAACAGCAAGGATGATCAGTTCAGTATTGCCGTTATTCCATACACCTATGAACATACTAATTTCAAGCAGATGAAAGAAGGAGATCCAGTCAATTTAGAATTTGATGTGATCGGTAAGTATGTTCAAAAGCTTATGGAAAAGAAAGCTTAAAAAGGTAAACCACCACTTTCATCATCCTCCTCATTGAACTTATCGATAGGTTCAATGTTCTCATCAATAGGTGGAACGTCATCGTTACCCGGATCATCAGTTAATTTTTCGATCCGCCAGGCATTGATAGAATTAAAGTACTTGGTTTCTCCCTGTGGACTTACCCATTCGCGACCCCGAAGATTTATACCGACCTTCACTTTATCTCCTACATGGAAATTATCTACCAGATTAGTTTTATCCTGTACGAAATCTACTGACAGGTCTTGTGGGTATTTCTCTTCCGTAGTTATGACAACCATTCTTTTTTGGAAACCGTTCTTTCCATATTCTTTTGTGTCGCCTATTACTTTTATCTTTCCTTCTATTTCCATTTTATATGTTGTTTTGTGTTAATATCAATGCAGCTTCCTCAGGTTTGTCCGCGTCTAAGTATTTTTTAGCCAGCTGATGAAGGTCATTTAGCTTTAAACCTTTCAAATAGGGATTCTTCTTAGCATAATTATTTTGTTGATGTTCATCTGGGAACTTGTCCAGGTTTCCCAGTTTTCCCAGATCGTTCCCTGTCAATGTCTTGCTTTTTCTGATATCTTCTGGTAAAGCATCTACACCGATACCTAAAGTTGAAAGTGGTTTTGGTACTTCGAACAAACCCTCTTTAGCGCGTGAGTACCAGTTCCCTCCCATTCTAGCTACCTGATCGATCTTATGTTGATCGATCACCATATCATCATTGATGATGTCATCTTTCACATGAACCTTGACCACTTCGCCGAATATCAGATTACCTGCACCGCCCTCATCACCTAACGCATGGATATTGATCACCTTGCATTCGAATTGTACCGGCGATTCTGCTACCCGAAAAGGTTGTACCTCTTCTGAAGGCTGCATGGTCAAACCCGATTTCTCAAATTCGTTGACGCCGTCGCCATATTCTGTACTCGTTAAGGACATTTGCTGAACTATAGCATAGTTGACAATATTAACAACAACTTCACCTGTTGCTTTAGCGTTTTCAAGCGTATGCTTGGTCGTATTATTTCTAACTCTTCTGGAAGGTGAGAAAATCATCACCGGAGGATTTGAGCTAAATACATTGAAGAAACTGTAAGGAGATAAATTAGGATTGCCTTTTTCATCCACTGTACTGGCAAATGCGATAGGTCTTGGTCCTACAGCTCCTAAAAGTAAACCGTGGAGTTTTTTTGTGGGTAATGCATCCGGGACAAAACTTTTCATCTCAAAAAATTTAAACAACAAAAGTAAATATAATTGACAGGCATGCCAAGTGCTGTTCTATCTTAAATCCCCAAAAGAAAATAAAAATGTAGTTTTGAACAATAATAATGTTAAGCTCTTATGCATGAGTATGATCCAACTTCTTAAGGACAAACAAAGCATTTTTAGCATCGCTGGGATCTTGCTCATCCTTCTTATCATTTGGAACGGGCTTGTTTTTTATGACCTGATCAAGAAGGACGAGCAACAGCGAATGGAAATTTTCACAGAAGCTTATCAATCCCTCAATAAATCTGAAAATGATATGGGATTAGAGCTCGAGATCATTAAAAATAACAACAATATCCCTATTATCATCACCAACGATAAGGATAGTATTTTGAACGCACAGAACTTACCTAAGGGCGTAAGGAACGACAACAAGAAGATGAGGTCCTATCTAGAAGATATCCGTTCAGAAAGTAATAAACTTAGCGTAAATGTAGATGAAGGGAGAGATCAGTACATCTATTATGGAGAATCCTCTATACTGACGAAAATAAAGTGGTATCCTCTGATACTTCTGGTCATCATCCTACTTTTTTCAGCGCTAGCCTATTATTTTTACAGTACAAGCAAAAGTAGTGAGCAGAACAAGCTCTGGGCCGGCATGGCAAAAGAAACCGCTCACCAGATAGGGACACCATTATCTTCACTTATGGGTTGGGTTGAGCTTTTAAAGACAGAAGAAGATGTGAACCAGGATTATGTTGAAGAGATCAAAAAAGATGTGGATAGACTTCAAACCATAAGCCAGCGATTCTCAAAAGTAGGCTCCCGTATCGAGCTTAAAAAAACAGATGTTGTAAAGGTCACCACAGAGGCTGTGGAATATCTAAAGAACCGAAGTTCATCGCTTATCAAATTTGAAGTGAACATGCCCGAACGAGAAATATTAATCCCTTTGAACGCCACCTTATACAGTTGGACGATCGAAAATCTGACCAAGAACGCCACGGATGCCATGAGCGGTAAAGGAAAACTGAAAGTAGGGATCAACGATGACCATAAGTGCGTTAAAGTATTCATTACAGATACCGGGAAAGGTATTGCCCAAGATCTACATAAGAAGATATTCGAACCTGGCTATACAGAGAAAAAACGCGGTTGGGGACTTGGCTTATCTTTAGCTAAAAGGATCATCAAAGATTATCATAAAGGTAGTATTCAGGTTCACAAAAGTTCGCCGGGAAAAGGCACGACTATGATGATCAAGTTCAAGAAATAAGCTACTCTTCTTCCATAGCTTGCCATCCACGGGCTTTCATTGGTATCTTCGTGTTAGCGCGTGTTATTAAATGTATTCCTTCATTTGCTTCCGTGAAATGACCGATTACGGTTAAATGTGGATTCCCTTTTATCTTATCATAGTCTTTTTGATCTAAAGCAAACAATAGTTCATAATCCTCTCCACCGTTCAGGACAACGGTCGTACTATCCAGCTCGAACTCTTCGCAGGTACTGGTCACTTTCGGGTCTAAGGGTAGTTTCTCTTCAAAAAGATTTGCTCCGACCCTGGATTGTTTACAGAGGTGCATTAATTCTGAGGATAGTCCATCACTAATATCGATCATCGCCTTAGGTAATACTTCCAATTTTTTGAGCAGTTCCTGAACATCTTTTCGCGCTTCGGGTTTGAGTTGACGTTCGATAAGGTAAGTATATTCTGACAGATCAGGTTGCGAACGCGGATTGACCTTAAAAACCTCATTTTCACGTTCCAGAACCTTCAGGCCCAGAAAAGCTCCTCCCAGGTCGCCGCTTACAACTAAAAGGTCATTCGGTTCTGCCCCACTTCTGTAGGTAATGTTTTCTTCTTCTGATTCACCGATCGCCGTAACACTGATCACCAGTCCTCGAGTAGATGAAGTAGTGTCTCCACCTATCAGGTCAACGTTATAGACCTTACAGGCTTTATGAATGCCTTTGTATATCTCTTCCAGGGCTTCCACGGTAAATCGATTTGAACAAGCAATGGAAACGGTGATCTGTTTTGCAACAGCGTTCATCGCATGAACATCAGATAAGTTGACCACTACCGATTTGTAGCCCAAATGCTGAAGAGGCGTGTAAGCCAGGTCAAAATGAACACCTTCTATCAAGATGTCTGTCGTAATGACCTGATGCTGCTTAGGATGCAAGACCGCCGCATCGTCGCCAACAGCTTTTACGGTAGATGATCTGGCGATACGAAATTCTTTGGTCAAGTGATCGATCAGGCCGAATTCACCGAGTTCGGAAATTGGGGTCTTGGTGTTTTTTGTATCTTTAGCCATTCAAACTTTTTGCAAAACTAATGTTTAAATATCAGCATATCAAGAAAATCAACCTCGGCATTTTTATTATCATTCCTTTTGTGGTTTTCGGACAAACACCATGTACGAACGGTTCGGCCGGTGTATATGATTGTGAGGGTTATGACCTGATGGCGCATATCGACCTTAACACTTTGAACGCTAGTGCAGGCAATGACAGCTGGGGCTGGACCGATCCTCAGAATGGTGATGAATATGCTTTAATGGGGTTGAACAACGGAACGGCCTTTATCGATATAAGCGATCCGGCAAATCCTGTTTATCTGGGAAAGCTACCTTCTCATACCACATCGAGCTCCTGGAGAGATATTAAGGTCTTTGAAAACTATGCATTTATCGTCAGCGAGGCTTCCGGACACGGTATGCAAGTTTTTGATCTTACAAGGTTAAGAAATCCTGGTTCGACACCGCAGACATTTACGGAAGATGCGCATTATGATGGTTTTGGCAATGCTCATAATTTAGTGATCAATCCAAATGAACCAGTAGCTTATGCAGTTGGAACGCAGACTTTTTTAGGAGGAGCGCATTTTATAGATATTTCCGATCCTTTAAATCCAATAGGTTTAGGCGGTTACAGCGGAAGTTCGTATAGTCACGATGCACAAGTTGTTACTTATTCCGGTCCAGATTTTGATTATCAAGGAAGTGAAATTTTTATAGGTTCTAATGAAGATGAAGTGGCAATAGTAGATGTAAGCGATCCGGCAAATCCGCAATTGATAAGTAGTTTTAGCTATACTAACGTAGGTTATACCCATCAAGGCTGGTTAACAGAAGATCATAAGTACTTTTTATTAGGTGATGAATTAGACGAACTCAATTTTGGTTTTCAGGCAAAGACAATCGTTATCGACATGACCGATCTGGATAATCCTGGTTTACATTTTAATTATACCGGAATGAAAAATGCGATCGACCACAATGGATATGTAAAAGATGATAGGTTTTATCAGGCCAATTATACCGCCGGTTTACGGGTGATAGACATCAGCGATATTGACAATCAAAACATCACGGAGATCGGTAGTTTTGATACTTTCCCGGTTTCAAATGATGCGGGTTTTGATGGCGCATGGAGCGTTTATCCTTATTTTGATAGCGGCAATATCATCATCAGCGATATCAACACCGGATTCTACTTAGTTAAAGAAAATAGCCTGGGCATTGCAGAACTTGATCATGAAGAGCTTAAGGTCTATCCTAATCCTGCGACAAAAGAGGTGAAGATACAAACCACTGATCATCAGCTAAGGAATGTTAAAATATTTGCAATGAACGGGCGGTTGGTTCGATCATACGATAATTTAGAGGATGATTTTGTAAACCTAAACATCAGTGATCTGTCTAAAGGTGTTTATATCATGCAGATCAATGAGAACAGTAAACATAAATTGATCGTTCAATGATACAAAGAACATATCTACTGGTTTTTATAATCCTTTTGAACCTGAGCTGTTCAGATAGTGATGATAATGCTAATGCTGAAGCGGACAATAATGATGCTCCTGTTAACCTGGAGAACTTGAACGGTGAACTAAATACCCTAAAGAACCTGGGTGGAAGTAATGAAGACGACCTTTTATCGATGACAAGAACAGATGACGGGAACTTCGTGGCCATAGGTTTTACTAAAAGTACAGACGGAGATATCACGGATAAAATGACAACGGATGCAGACTTTTGGGTCGTCAAGTTTAATGATGATCTGGAATTGATATGGTCACGGACATTGGGTGGAAGCGATGACGACCGCGGTCAGCAGATCGTTGAAACAGCGGATGGCAGACTGGCAGCCATAGGATTTTCAAGAAGTGACGATGGTGATGTAAATGGAAACGAAGGCTTTCACGATTTCTGGTTTATAGAACTTAGTGCAAATGGCGATATCCTTAAAGAAAAGAACATCGGTTTTTCCGGGAACGATCGAGGCTTCGGCATTACCAACACAGATGACGGTGGTTATTTTCTGAGCGGCTTCCTGGATGTTACCGCAAGCGGTGGTCAGGGAAACGACACTGCCGGTAGGTCTGGTAAGCGTTATGATATGCCTAAACATGGCGTTGGTGAGTTCTGGGGTATCAAATTAGCTGCTTCTGGAGATGTGGAATGGCGCAGGTATTTTGGAGGCTCCAACAACGATCGCAGTTACGCTGTTATACAAACCGATGACGGAGGTTTCCTGATGAGCGGTCATTCTGAAAGCGATGATTTTGATATCACACAACCCAATGGTAGCTACGACTTTTGGGCGGTAAAACTCAAACCTGACGGCGAGCTGGAATGGCAGAAAAACCTGGGTGGCAGTAGCGTGGAATTTGCTTATGATCTATGCAAAAGCAACAACTCCGGTTATTTTATCATCGGTGATACAAGAAGTGCTAATGGTGATGTATCCCAACCATTAGGGAACGCTGACGCCTGGTTGGTTCATCTCGGGCCGCAGGGCAACTTGGATTGGGAGAAGACCTATGGCGGATCTAACTTTGATTCCGCGAGAGCTATCAAGCGATTAGATGCTTCTACTTATGTCATAGCCGGTAACTCGCAAAGCAATGATATCGACCTAAGGGAAAATGCAGGTCAAAATGACGCGTGGCTTCTTATTATCGATAAAGATGGAAACGTAAACAACAGTTTATCCTTCGGCGGAAGCCAATTGGACCTGGCAAACGATGTTGTATTAGATAGTGATGAAGCTCAACTGATCGGCATCGGCAGTTCCGAAAGTCAGGATATGGGATTTAACAATAAGGGAGATAAAGATGCTATAATTTATAAGATCGATTGATATGAGAAACAAAGAAGTATTTTTTTTACTACCGATACTTTTGCTGCTGTCCTGTTCAGATGATGATGTGCAGCAAGAACTGACAACAGAGCTCAATTTGACCTTTGACCATCACGTAGGTGGCGAGGACCTGGAATTGAGCGGTCAGATCTACGAAAAGAACGCTGGTGAACACTTTCGTATTGATACATTAAAGTACATCATCAGTAATATAGAGCTGCAATTAACGAATGGTGACACCTTCAAATATCCAGTGGAGGAAAGTTATTTTGTGATCAACGAGAAAGATCCATCCAGTTTAAGTATCGATCTGGAAGATATACCTGCGGATAACTATGATAAAATACGATTCGGCTTTGGTATAGACCAGTCCAATTATCCGCTGAACGGTGTAGACAACTTTGTGCCTACGGCGGAAGAGAACGGCATGCTCTGGTCATGGTCTGCCGGTTACAAGTTCCTTAAGTTAGAAGGAGAATATGGTAACAGCATCGCTGAGGTTGAACAAAAATTCCTCTATCATGTAGGAAGCCACGGCGAAAATTTGGACAATTACAAGGTAGTTGAGCTTGATCTGGGAGAAACACTTCGTCTTGATCAAGATGGACAAAGCATCCGTCTAGATATGGACGTATTAAAAATATTCAATGCGGTACATGCCTTTGAGATCGCCGAGAAGGATGACATTCAGGTCGATCCGGTGAACGCACCCAAAATAGCAGAAAACATGAAAAATTCATTTCAGGTGGACGCTATCGTCCAAGCATCAGAATAATGCTCAGGTATTGGTCTTACATAGCGATATTGATGACCCTGATCTCTTGCAGTGGAGATGAATATGCAGTAGTAGAAGACCTGGACGAGAACAAAGAGCTTGAAGTACCTCAGCCGGCTTATTTCCCAGAGTTGACCTATGATATAAATGAAAATCCGCCCACGGAAAAAGGCTTTGAGCTGGGGAAAAAATTATTTTATGATGGAAAGCTTTCTTCCAGCGGCGTGATCTCTTGCGGTTTTTGCCACATGCAAGAATTTGCATTCACCCATCACACACATCGGGTAAGCCATGGTGTAGGTGGAGCTTTAGGTACAAGGAACGCACAACCTTTGCACAATCTGGCCTACAAAAAAAGCTTTAACTGGGATGGTGCGGCCGCCCATCTGGATGCACATTTCATCATCCCCATCACGACAGAAGTAGAGATGAACGAAGAAATAGGGAATGTACTGGAGAAATTAAAAGATGATCCCAGCTATCAGGAAATGTTCAATGCGGCCTTTGAGGATGGCCAGATCGATACAAAGAACTTATTTGATGCACTGGCGCAGTTCCTCGTGATGATGGTATCGGCGGAGACCAAATACGATCGCGTGGTCCATCAGGGTACAGCGGAGTTTACGGCTGAAGAACAGGCCGGAAAAGCGCTTTTTGATAGTAAATGTAGTTCATGTCATAGCGGTGAACTATTTACGAATCAACAGTACATGAACAATGGATTACCGATAAACCCGCAATATGATGATAAAGGTCGTGGAAGAGTCACTGGCAACCCTGATGATGATTATACTTTTCAAGTGCCTAGCTTGCGAAACATAGAGTTCACTTTACCTTACATGCACGATGGTAGGTTCGACACCTTAGAAGAAGTGCTCGACTTTTATGATTCCGGAGTAGAAGAAACCCCCAACATCAGTCAGGAAATGTATAATGAGAATAATGTACCTGGCATTCCCCTTACAGAAGAAGAAAAAGAAAAGATCATCGCTTTCCTGAAAACCCTTTCAGATGTTGACCTTACATTAGATGAACGTTTCTCAGAATTTTAAAACACAGGATAGTGGTACATACGAGAAGAAATTGTTAAGTGATATGGGAAATCCTAAGCTTAATTGTATATTTGTAACTATTATTTAGAATTATTCAAAATGATAAAAGTTAGTGAACACGCAAAGAACAAAATAAGAACGCTAATGGACGAGGAAGGCTTTAATCTAGATGAGCATTTCGTTCGTGTGGGCGTGAAGAGCGGTGGCTGTTCCGGTTTATCCTATGAACTTAATTTTGACCAGGAGGAACAGGATAATGATAAGATATTTGAAGATAATGGGGTGAGGATCGCTGTGAACAAACAGAGCTTCCTTTATCTAGTAGGTACGACCCTTGAATTTTCAGGCGGTCTGAACGGTAAAGGGTTTGTTTTCAACAATCCTAACGCAGAAAGAACCTGCGGATGTGGAGAAAGTTTTTCATTGTAGAATTATAGTTATTGACCGATCTTTTTCTAATCACAAAGAAAGGTTGATATCATTAATATTTAAAAATTATGGCTTATACTGAACAAGAACTAGAAAAAGAACTGGAACATAAGGAATATGAATATGGGTTTTACACGGACATTGAATCCGATAAATTGCCCAAAGGTTTGAACGAGGATATCGTAAGAGCGATATCCAAAAAGAAAAACGAACCTGAATGGATGACGGAATGGCGGTTAGAAGCCTATAGAGGTTGGGAGAAGATGCAAGAACCGGACTGGTCCAATGTTAACTATGAAAAACCGGACTATCAGAATATTTCCTATTACTCTTCGCCAAATAGTAGTAAACCCAAATACGATAGTATTGATGAAGTAGACCCAGAACTGTTAGACACTTTTAATAAATTAGGGATATCCCTGGAAGAACAAAAGAAATTGGCTGGTGTGGCCGTTGACGTAGTGATGGATTCTACTTCTGTCGCTACGACCTTTAAGAAGAACCTGGCCGAGAAAGGCATCATCTTTTGCTCCATTTCAGAAGCCATACAGGAATATCCTGAGCTAGTAAAAAAATACATGGGTTCCGTGGTCCCAAAGAACGATAATTTCTTTGCTGCATTGAACTCAGCTGTTTTTAGTGATGGTTCCTTCTGTTACATACCCAAAGGTGTAAAATGTCCGATGGAACTATCTACCTATTTTAGGATAAATGAGAGTGGAACAGGTCAATTTGAAAGAACGCTGGTCATAGCCGAAGATTCAAGCTATGTCAGTTATCTGGAAGGTTGTACGGCGCCAATGCGTGATGAAAACCAACTACATGCCGCCGTAGTAGAACTTGTAGCCCTTGACAATGCAGAAATCAAATATTCCACAGTGCAGAATTGGTTTCCAGGCGATAAGGAAGGTAAAGGTGGCGTTTTCAACTTTGTCACTAAGCGCGGACTTTGTGAAAAGAACGCTAAGATATCCTGGACACAGGTAGAGACCGGAAGTGCCGTAACCTGGAAATATCCCAGCTGCGTGCTTAAAGGCGATAATTCCATAGGGGAATTCTACTCAATAGCCTTGACCAATAATTATCAACAAGCAGATACCGGAACGAAGATGATCCATTTAGGGAATGACACTAAAAGTACCATCATTTCTAAAGGAATATCGGCCGGAAGGTCACAGAACAGTTACCGTGGCTTGGTAAAAGCGAACAGTAGAGCTAAGAACGCCCGTAACTTTTCCCAATGTGATTCCCTATTAATGGGTAATAAATGTGGTGCTCACACTTTTCCTTACATAGAAGCCAGTAGTAATAGTGCACAGATAGAGCACGAAGCGACGACCAGTAAGATTGGTGAGGACCAGATCTTTTATTGTAATCAGCGAGGAATTGATGAGGAAAAGGCTATTGCGCTGATCGTGAACGGCTTTAGTAAAGAAGTACTTAACAAACTCCCAATGGAATTTGCCGTGGAAGCGCAGAAACTACTCGAAATATCACTGGAAGGTTCTGTTGGATAAATCAACATAATGAAAAATACGATCTGTTTCATACTTATAAGCTTTTTCTTTTTGTCCTGCGGTCAGGATAAGAAAAACAATGACAAAGAAGGGCAAAAAGAAATCAAAAGCCGATTAGAAAAAACTGAAAGTACAAAATTAGTTAGAGGTGAGTTCATTACCGTTGATACAGCAGCCGTTATAAAAAGCAGGTCTAAGATATACGGTGTAATCCTGGATTCTATGGGTCAAGAACTGAACAAAAGGTCCAAAGCACTTCAAAATGAAGCTTTTGATATGATACCCGTTAGTATAAGAGGTGAGATCATCCAAAACGATAAAGAAGATGAATGGGAAGAGATCATCAGAGTGAAAGAGATCATCGATGTCAAAGGTCCTGAAAAGAAAATTGAAGATAAAAAGATCAAAATTTCAACTAATAATTAAAAAATAGATGTTACAAATAAAGAACTTACATGCCACTGTAGAAGGCGAAGAAATATTAAAGGGAATAAACCTATCGATCAAACCCGGAGAAGTTCATGCAATAATGGGACCTAATGGTTCAGGCAAGAGCACATTGGCTTCTGTTATAGCCGGTAATGAGGATTACGAAGTACAAGAAGGTGATATCATCTTTGATAAAGCGAACATTTCAGAGTTATCGCCGGACGAACGTGCCCATAAAGGAATCTTCCTTTCCTTTCAATATCCAGTATCCATTCCGGGTGTATCAGTAACGAATTTTATCAAGACGTCTATCAATCAAATAAGGAAATCGCGAGGGCTTGAAGAAATGAGCGCTAGTGATATGCTTAAGACGATGCGGGAAAAATCCAAGTTATTAGGTATAGACAGGAAGTTCTTATCCCGATCGCTGAACGAGAACTTCTCAGGTGGTGAGAAAAAACGCAACGAGATATTCCAAATGGCTATGCTTGAACCTAAGTTGGCCATCCTGGATGAAACCGATTCCGGTCTGGACATTGATGCGCTTAAAACGGTAGCGAACGGTGTGAACAAATTAAGAACTGAGGATAATGCTACCCTGGTAATAACGCACTATCAACGATTATTAGACTATATAGTTCCTGATGTAGTTCATGTGCTCCTGGATGGTAAGATCGTCAAGTCAGGTGATAAAGACCTAGCACTTAAGCTCGAAAGAGAAGGTTACGATTGGTTAAAGACAGAAACGGTAAACGCATAGACGATGGCCCAAACAGATCAAGATCTAAAAGAAAAGCTCATTTCCTCCTTCTTTGCATTTGAGGAACAAATGGACCTGGAGAATGATCATCATCAAATGAGAGATGATGCCATAAAGATATTTGAAGAAAAAGGATTTCCCACTAAGAAATTGGAGGAATGGAAATACACATCATTAAGACCTGTATTAAACTCCGATTTCAATCTATTCCCAAAGGAAGAGAAATCCCTGGAGTACAATGATATCAAGAAATATTGTATCCATGATATTGATTCTTATCAGATCGTTTTCATAGACGGTGTCTATTCCTCTCACCTATCTACCACGACACATGATAAGTTCGATGCTTGTTTAATGTCATCTTTCCTGAACCGACCAAAGTACAAGCCGCTGGTGGACAAGTACTTTAACCAGATAACACCTAAGGAGAGCATGGACGCTCTAAACACGGCTTTCTCTAAAGAAGGTGCTTACATAAGAGTGCCAAAAGAAGTAGCAGCTGAAAAACCGGTTCAGATACTCAACTTTTCCACGGGTAGCGATGAAAAGTTAATGCTTCAGCCCAGAAATCTGATAATCGTGGAAGAAGGCGCAGAAGTGGAAGTAATAGAAAGACATCAAAGCCTCACAGAAAATGAAGTTTTGACCAATTCTGTTACAGAGATCTTCTTAGAGAAAAATGCTAAGCTCGATCACTACAAGATACAGAACGACAAGCAGAAAGCTTCGCTGATAGATAGTACATACGTCAAACAAGCTGAAAGTAGTGATTGTGAGATCTACACTTTCTCTTTTGGCGGAAAGCTCACACGAAACAATCTTCATTATTTTCAGGATGGTGAGTATATTAATTCGTCAATGAAAGGTGTGACCATCATTGAGGATAAACAACACGTTGACCACAATACCTTAGTACATCATACACAACCAAACTGTGAAAGTCATCAAGATTATAAGGGGATCTTCGCCGATCGCTCCACTGGGGTTTTCAATGGAAGAGTCCTTGTTGATAAGATTGCTCAAAAGACCAACGCCTTTCAAAGCAATAACAATATTCTCATAGATGATAAGGCCACAATAAATTCAAAACCTCAACTTGAGATATTCGCAGATGACGTGGCTTGTAGTCACGGTTGTACCATTGGAGAACTAGATGAGGAAGCCCTTTTCTATATGCGCTCCAGAGGAATACCAGAGAAAGAGGCTAGAGCATTGTTGATGTATGCTTTTGCCAATAATGTTCTGAACAGTGTGAACATTCCAGAACTCAAACGCAGGATCACTAAACAGATCGCCAATAAAATAGGTGTAAGCCTGGGATTTGAATTGTAAAGAGATGATGAATCGGATGATGAAATGAATAGAATGAAAACAGAAACTACTTTAGATGTTTTTGATGTGGATAAGATCAGAGATGATTTTCCAATATTGAAGGAAGAAATCAACGGATATCCGTTAGTCTACTTTGATAATGCGGCCACGTCACAAACACCACAACAGGTGATCAATTGTATCAGTGACTATTACAGTAGATATAATGCGAATATCCATCGTGGTGTTCACACTTTATCACAAACAGCGACCGACGCTTATGAACAGTCACGTATTAAAATACAAAATCACTTTAATGCGAAACGATCCCATGAGATATTGTTCACCGCCGGAACAACCCATGCCATTAATATTGTTGCCTCCGGCTACGGTCAGTTCCTGAAAAAAGGAGATGAAGTCATCGTTTCTGCTCTAGAACATCACTCAAATATCGTTCCATGGCAAATGATGTGTGAAAAGACCGGTGCAAACCTTAAGGTTTTACCCATGCATCAAGATGGGATGCTCAAATTAGAAGAGCTGGATGGACTACTTTCTGATAAGACCAGGATGGTTTTCGTAAACCATGTATCAAACGCTCTGGGAAGTATAAACCCCATAAAAACGATCATACAAAAAGCACATGATGTAGGTGCTAAGGTCCTGATAGATGGCGCACAGGCCGCTCCTCACATACAAGCTGATGTTCAAGAACTAGATGTAGACTTCTACACGGTTTCCGCCCACAAGATGTGTGGACCTACCGGCGTTGGAATATTATATGGTAAAGAACATCTTCTGGAAGAGCTTCCGCCTTATCAAGGAGGTGGCGAAATGATTTCCGACGTAAGTTTTGAGAAGACAACTTATGCAGGTCTGCCGCATAAGTTCGAGGCTGGAACGCCCAATATCGCCGGAGGTATCGGGTTTGGCGCAGCAGTGGATTATCTGCATAAAATAGGTTTTGATAATATTAAAGAACATGAGGATGAACTGGTAAGCTATGCAACTGAAAGACTGAAGGAATTTGATAAGATCATCCTATATGGTCCGGAAGTAAATCGTAAGACAGCTGTTATCTCCTTTAATTTTGAAGGGCTGCATTCTTACGATATCGGGACGCTAGTTGATAAAATGGGAATTGCTCTGAGAACCGGACACCATTGTGCACAGCCTATCATGAAGTTCTACAAGATACCTGGAACCGTAAGAGCATCTTTCTCGTTCTATAATACGAAAGAGGAAATAGACATTATGATCAAAGCACTCGAAAGAGCAGTTAAAATGTTATATTAATAAGGAATGAAAAAATCAGGAATTCTGTTGTTTATCTTTTGTTCTTGCATCTTAAGTTGTAAGACCACAGACGTGGAGAACACTAATCAATCATCCGATGAGCTTTATACGGCAAATTATGAGGTCATCTCGATGAAAGGTAAGGAATTAGATAAAAAAAAGCCCACGATATATATTAACGCAGATGAAAATGCAGTTAGTGGGAATGCGACTTGTAATGATTATAGGTTCGAGTTCAAAATGAATGACAAGCAAGTGCAAATGAACAGAGGAATCTCAACGAAAATGTACTGTGAAGATGAAATGGAAATTGAGCGAAGCTTCATGGGCCTAATGGGAAATGTTAGCTTTATATCTCAATCTGATGAATTTCTGTATTTAAAGGATGCTGATAATAAATTACTTATAAAAGCTAAAAAGTATAAAAGATCGTGAGCAACATAGAAGAAAGAAAAGAAGAGATAATAGACGAATTTTCCATGTTCGATGACTGGATGCAACGATATGAATATATGATCGACCTGGGAAAATCGTTGCCTTTAATAGATGAAAAGTATAAAACAGAAGATAATATCATCAAAGGATGTCAAAGTCGCGTTTGGGTAAAAGCCGATCATCAAGATGACAAGGTCGTATTCAAAGCCGATAGCGATGCGATCATTACCAAAGGTATTGTTGCAATTCTCATTCGCGTGTTCTCTGGTCAAAAGCCCGAGGATATTGTAAAAGCTGATACGGACTTCATTGATGAGATCGGCTTGAAAGAGCATTTGTCCCCAACACGCGCGAACGGGCTTGTAAGTATGATCAAACAATTAAAAGCTTACGCTTTAGCCTATATGAGCAAAGATGCGTCAACCCAAAACTAATAAATCATGAGCACTGAAAATATAGATACAGAGAAACTAGGAGACGAAATAGTAAGAGTATTAAAGACCATCTATGACCCTGAAATACCAGTAGATATCTATGAGCTGGGATTGATCTATGATGTACTGGTCAACGAAAACTTTGAAGTTAAAATACTAATGACATTAACATCGCCTAATTGTCCAGTAGCGGAATCATTACCGCAAGAAGTTCAAGAAAAGGTAAAGTCCATAGATGATGTTAACGATTGTGAGGTAGAAATGACCTTTGATCCGCCCTGGAACAAGGATATCATGAGCGAAGAAGCTAAATTAGAATTAGGAATGCTCTAAGAATGGAAGAACAACCTATAGTAAACCGTGTTGCTAAAAGTAAGATACGAACCATCGACCTGGAAAAATACTATCCTGAAGGTAGACGTGTTGCACTTGATATAAGTCAATGGTTATACAAAGGGTTTGTCGTTAAAGAAAAAGACTTCAGGTCTGCGCTAAAAGAACATGACTGGAATAAGTATGAAGATTGTAATGTGGCAATGTATTGCTCTACTGACGCTATTGTTCCTGAATGGGCCTATATGTTAGTATCGACCTATTTGAAAGAACACGCATCAAAAGTAATCTACGGAAAATTACAGGAGTTGGAATTGTTATTGTTCCAGGAAGCTGTTAATAAGATCGATGCAGATGAATATAAGGACAAACCAGTCATTATAAAAGGATGCAGTGAAAAAGTGATTCCACAAAATGCCTATATCCAATTAGTTCAAAAACTTCAGCCCGTTGTAAAAAGTATGATGTTCGGTGAAGCGTGCTCTTCAGTACCATTGTATAAAAAACCCAGGAAGTAAAAGGCTGTTTCAAAAAATTCTCTAGTTTTGCAAAAATTTTTGCAATATGAAGAAGTTTTTAACAATGGTCTTTCTCGCAATAACCTGCCTTAGCAATGCTCAAGATAAACAGAAAAACGATAGTATAGACCACTGGACCAGCAAAGGAAAATTCTCACTTCTTATTAGTCAAACTGCGTTCAATAGTGAATGGTTAGGCGGTGGTACCTCCAATTACGCGGGGAATGTTGTTATCAATTATGATATAAACTATAAGAAAGAACTTGTAGAATGGGATACTAAATTCCTTATAGACTACGGAATCACCAAAAATGATAATCAAGAATTTACCCGTAAGACCAATGACAGGTTCGAAATCAATTCAATAATCGGAAGGTCAATCAATGATTCCAACTGGTATTTTACGGGTAACCTGAACTTTAGGACTCAATTTGATAAAGGTTATATTTTTGGTGAAGATGAAAACGGAAATGAGACCAGAACCCTTCAGACGGAATTCTTATCACCAGCCTATACTAACTTTGGTTTAGGTATTCAGTGGAAGCAAAGTGACCAGTTAAAAGTGAATGTCGCACCGTTGTCTGGTAGATTTATACTGGCAAATGATAAGTTCACAACAACTCCAGGCTATCAGGATGGTGATTTCTTTGGCTTAGACCAGGGTGAGACGGTAAGAGAAGAATTTGGTGCTTCTTTAAACGGAATCGCTGAATTCGATCTAATGAAGAACATATCGGTAGAGAATATCCTCAACCTTTACAGCAACTACCTTGAAGATCCACAGAATATTGATGTAGATTACACTTTTAATCTGAACCTGAAAGTGAACAAATATATCTCTACGAACTTCACATTCCAGGCCATCTATGACGACAATGCGATTAAGGGTTTCCAGATTAGAGAAGTACTTGGTGCGGGACTCACCTATGAGTTTTAAGGATCCTGGTCATTTGTGAATATACTTTTGTATTTTTATACAAAAGTTATATGATGAAATATTTTCTGCTTATCACGATTAGTTTCGTGTTCGTGTTATCTAATGCACAGTTCAATGACCTGGAGCCTGGTAGGACTTTAAACAAAAAAATCTCCGCAAACATCAATGGTCAAAATGTCAATTTCAAGATTAGAACAGGAACACAAGCTTTGTTTGAAGATAAAAAAGCAATTGCTTCGATCCATTATACTTATTACAAGAAAGAAAATACTGACCTGGAGAAAAGACCTTTACTCATCTCGTTCAATGGAGGTCCTGGCTCAGGTTCCTTGTGGATGCATCTGGCCTATACCGGACCAAAAGTGCTCAACATCACCAAAGAGGGTTTCCCCGTTCAACCTTATGGCATCAATGATAATCCGAACAGTGTTCTGGATGTAACCGACATTTTATATGTTAATCCAGTAAATACAGGATATTCAAGGGCTATAAAGGGTGAAGACGGGAAAATAGACAGGGAAAAGTTCTTTGGTGTTCAGGCAGATATAGATTACTTAGCCAAATGGCTGAATATGTTCATCAGCAGAAATGATCGTTGGCTATCGCCAAAGTTCCTTATAGGTGAAAGCTACGGGACAACACGTGTTTCCGGACTTGCCCTGGCCTTACAACAACAGCAATGGGCTTATTTGAATGGTGTGATATTAGTCTCACCTACTGATCTTGGTATAAATAGGGATGGACCTGTATCAGCTGGTAATAAATTACCTTATTTCACGGCTGCTGCCTGGTATCACAATAAATTGTCCAAGGAATTGCAAGACCTGGAACTAAAAGAAGTCCTGAAGAAATCGGAATCATTTACAGAAACCAAATTGATACCAGGTTTGTTGTTAGGCACCAGCCTCTCCGATAAGAGAAAGAACGAGCTAGCTAGAAAGTATTCTAAATTTAGCGGTCTAACGATAGATGAGATCTTGAACAATAATATGGACGTACCCTATAATTACTTCTGGAAGAACCTTCTCAGGTCAGAAGAATTTACGATTGGAAGATTAGATTCCAGATATAAAGGTATGGACAAAAAGGTATCGGGTGTTAGACCTGATTATAATGCTGAACTTACATCCTGGCTGCATGCATTCACTCCAGCGGCCAATTATTATTTTCAGGAATATCTGGGATTGAAGACGGATCTAAAATATAAAGTATTTGGAGATGTAAGACCATGGAAGCGTAAGAACGATAAAACTGGTGAGATGTTGAGGCAGGCAATGGCCATGAACAAAAACCTAAATGTCTTGGTACAGTCTGGTTACTACGATGGTGCTACAACATACTATAATGCAAAATACACATTGAGGCATCTGGACCATAGTGGCAAGTTAAAAGACCGTATGCGGCTTGAATTCTACAAAAGCGGACATATGATGTATTTGAGAAAAGAAGACCTAAAGTCAGCCAATGATGACTTACGAGCATTTATATTGCAATGTTTAGAAAAGGCGAAGACACCGGCCAAATATTAGTGGTCCGATAATGAGATTAATATTAAAAAAAGCTACCAATGAGGTAGCTTTTTTTGATTCATCATTACTGTTTCCCGGGATTATTCTACGATGAACTTACCATTCATTAGAGCAACGTGTCCAGGAAAGCTACAAATGTAATCGTAGGTTCCCTTAGGAGGTGCTTCAAATGTAATCGTAGTCTTCTTACCACCGCCAATCATTTCTGTATGAGCGATAACTTTATCGGTATTTGGTGGTATATAACCATCCGATGCATAAGAGGACGCTTCCTGTCCAAAGGCCATTTTGTCCACTCCTTTTTTTAGAAGTACAAAATTGTGTCCCATCGTCTGAACGCTCATCTTTCCCACGTGTTCAAAAACAAGTTTAACGGTAGAACCAGCTTCTACCTTTAGTTCTTTTTTGTTGTACTTCATTTTATCATTTCCCGTAAGATAAAGTTCTACAACGTCTTCCTGATCAGCGGATGTTTTGTCACCTTTCTTATTTTTTGGGGTCTCGGCATCGCTTTCCATTGAAGCTTCTTCCGCCTTGTCCATATCTTCTTCGTTCATAGTACCTTTATCATCCTGTAGGTGGGCTACATCCTTAGAAGGCTCTTCTTGTCTATCGTATGACTGGACCTTCATTTTTTGTTCTTCTTTTTTACCATTCCCGCAGCTTATTAGAAATAGACCGAGGGTTAACATCATTAAACTCATTCTTAGTATTTTATTCATTTTCTTTATTTTATTATTATTGATTATCTATTATTAATTGATTTGAACTCTCTGTGATTTTCACCCGTGTAGATCTGCCTAGGTCTTCCAATCGGCTCTTTGGTTTGTCTCATCTCTCTCCATTGTGCGATCCAACCCGGAAGTCTTCCTAAAGCGAACATAACCGTGAACATATCTACAGGAATACCTAACGCTCTATAGATAATGCCGGAATAAAAATCAACATTAGGATAAAGTTTTCTTTGAACAAAGTAATCGTCCTTTAGCGCCTCTTCCTCCAGTCCTTTCGCTATATCCAGGACTTCATCTTTTACGCCTAGGTCGTTCAGTACTTCATCCGCAGACCTTTTAATGACCTTAGCTCTAGGGTCATAGTTCTTATAAACGCGATGACCAAAGCCCATTAATCGGAACGGATCATCCTTATCTTTCGCTTTTTCAAGGTACTTTTTCGTATCGCCACCATCTTTCTTGATACCTTCAAGCATTTCTATGACAGCTTGATTTGCTCCACCATGTAAAGGTCCCCAAAGTGCTGAAACACCAGCTGATATAGAAGCGAATAATCCGGCATGGGAAGAACCTACGATCCTCACGGTTGAGGTTGAGCAGTTTTGCTCATGATCAGCGTGCAAGATCAGAAGTTTGTTAAGCGCATTAACTACGATAGGGTTTATCTTATATTCCTGATTAGGTTTTTTGAACATCATTTTGACGATGTTTTCCACAAAATCCAGGTTATCGTCCCCGTAATCTAACGGCCTTCCTAACTTTTTCCTTAACGCCCATGAGCAAAGCACCGGAAACTTAGCGACCAATTTAACTATCGCATTGTACATATCTTCATCTGACTCGATATTGACCGAGCTTGGATTAAAAGCGATCAATGCGCTCGTAAGTGAAGAAACAACTCCCATTGGATGTGCTGAGCGAGGAAAACCATCCAGGATCTTCTTCATTTCTTCATCTACATGGGACTCATCTTTGATATCCGCATGAAACTTGTCGAGTTGATCCTTTGTAGGCAACTCACCAAATATCAAAAGATAAGTAACTTCCAGGAACGATGCCTTATCTGCAAGATCTTCTATAGAATAGCCTCTATATCGAAGTATGCTGTTCTCACCATCCAAAAAAGTGATGGAGCTTTTACAGGATCCTGTGTTCTTAAATCCCCTATCAAATGTTATCAAACCACCAGAATCTTTCCTAAGGCTTGATATATCTATACCATATTCGTTTTCTGTTCCGCTGACAACGGGAAACTCATAGGTTTTGTTATTAAAAGAAATCGATGCTTTATCCATAATGTACTTTAATTTATATTATTACTTATCTAATTCTACTTTAAATGCTTTTTTTCCCAGGAACTTAGCAGTATCTCCTAGTTCTTCCTCTATTCGGAGTAACTGGTTGTACTTCGCCATCCTATCACTTCTGGAGGCAGATCCGGTCTTTATCTGACCGGTCTCTAGAGCTACCGCGAGATCGGCGATGGTGTTGTCTTCTGTTTCACCGGACCGGTGGGATATTACGGCTGTAAAACCGGCATTCTTTGCCATCTCTACAGCTTGTATCGTTTCAGTCAAAGTACCTATCTGATTGACCTTAACTAATATAGAATTGCCTATAGCTTCTTCAATTCCTCTAGAAAGTCGATTCACGTTGGTCACAAAAAGGTCATCGCCTACGAGCTGAACCTTATCGCCTATTTTATCTGTTAATTTCTTCCAGCCATCCCAGTCATTTTCGTCCATTGCATCCTCTATGGATATTATAGGGAACTTTTTTGCCAGTTCAACTACATAATCAGCTTGTTCTTCAGAAGTTCTTATCTTTCCCTGTTCTCCTTCAAACTTTTTATAATTATACTTACCATCTTCATAAAATTCAGCTGCTGCACAATCCAATGCGATGAAAATCTCTTTACCGAATTCATATCCAGCGTTTTCAACAGCTTGTTGGATTACTTCAATAGCATTTTCCGTGCTTTCTAACTTAGGGGCAAATCCTCCTTCATCACCAACGGAGGTCGTTAATCCTTTTTCTTTGAGAACTTTTTTTAGATGATGGAATATTTCCGTTCCCATTTTTAAAGCATTTGAGAATGATGATGCACCAACGGGCATGATCATAAACTCCTGAAAAGCGATGGGAGCATCTGAGTGAGAACCACCATTGATGATGTTCATCATTGGAACGGGTAGTGTAGTTGAGCTCACACCGCCGATGTATCTATATAAAGGCATTCCAAGTTCAATCGCCGCGGCCTTAGCTACGGCCAGAGAAACCCCTAATATGGCGTTTGCTCCTAAATTGCCTTTGTTATCCGTTCCATCTAACTCAATAAGATATTGATCGATCTCTTGTTGATCGAAAACAGAAAATCCTAAGAGTTTTTCGGCTATGACATTGTTCACATTATCAACTGCTTTTGTAACTCCTTTACCCATGAAATGATCTTCACCATCTCTAAGCTCAACCGCTTCGTGTTCACCAGTCGATGCTCCTGATGGAACAGCAAACCTCCCTAAGGATCCGGTCTCTGTGAAAACATCGACTTCTATGGTAGGATTGCCTCGTGAATCAAAAATTTGACGGGCATTTACAGATAATATTGCGCTCATGTTCGTTTTTTTAAGTTTTCTGCAATTTACGAAATACTGCTTAAAATAAAGCAGATATTTTATGACATAAGTCAACTTTTAGCAACTCTGACTACCTACCATATTTTGTGATAGAACAATGATATATTCAGATAAGGTTAAATTCAAGTTAATAGATAAATTGAAAAAACCTTTTTATTGAAATTTACACGAAAAAGAATAGATTATGAAAATAGGAATTACGTTTATCTTATGTCTAATTTTATCATTCAGTACCTATGCTCAGGAATTATCGGCTGATAATAGTATAGCCGAGAATATAAATTTATCTGATAGTCACAAAACACTTGTAAAAGCTATTAAAGCGGCTGGACTTGAGGAGGTACTAAATGGAGAAGATGATTTTACGGTTTTCGCGCCGACGGATGAGGCATTCAGCAAAATATCTGAAGGTACATTAAAGGAACTCTTAGAAACGGATAATAAAAAGGAACTTAAGGCCATCCTGACTAATCACATCGTGAAAGGTGTTATAATGGCTGAGGATATTGTAAAGCTTGTTAAAAGTAATGATGGTAAAATGAAGCTTAAGGCCTTGAATGGAGGCAAATTAACGATCAGCCTAAATCAGGGCGACGTTGAAATAAATAGTCAAAATGGAACTACAACAAAGGTAAAAAACGCCAATTTGAATTCATCCAATGGCGTTATCCATGTAATTGATAAGGTTCTTATG
This sequence comes from uncultured Psychroflexus sp., assembly GCA_913056525.1. Lineage (GTDB taxonomy): Bacteria > Bacteroidota > Bacteroidia > Flavobacteriales > Flavobacteriaceae > Psychroflexus. The sequence goes on along the minus strand of CAJXLO010000011.1, from coordinate 17,269 downwards.
CCCTGATATATTTTGAACAAAATATCTAAAAAACTGCTATTTGTTCGATAGCAGTTTTTTTATATCATTTCTGCAAATTGCTGGAACAAATAATAAGCATCATGTGGTCCTGGACTTGCCTCTGGATGATATTGTACAGAAAAACACTTCTTGCCTTTTATCCTTAAACCTGCTAAGCTATTATCATTCAAATGTGTATGTGTGACCTCAATGTTGTTGTTGTTTTTTGCCGCATCAAGATCCACTGAGAAACCGTGATTTTGGGAAGTGATCTCTCCTTTCCCTGACAGTTGGTTAAGGATGGGATGGTTAATACCTCTGTGGCCATGATGCATCTTAAACGTAGGAACATCATGTGCTAAGGCGATTATCTGATGTCCTAAACAAATACCGAAGGTAGGAAGGTCATCATTTATCGCTCTTTTTGTAAGCTCAATTGACCCTTCAAGTGGTTCGGGATCTCCTGGACCATTGGAAATAAAGAGTGCATCAGGCTTAATACCGAGTATATCTTCGTAGGTAGCAGAATGAGGAAAAATGTGTAATTCTACATCCAATTCCGCTAATTTCTCAAGAATATTACTTTTAATGCCCAGGTCAAGAACAGCAATTTTTTTTGCATCGGACTTAGTGTTGTATTGATAATAGGAACTGGTGGAAACTTCTTCTACTAAGGCCAGACCTGTCATACTAGGCTTTGCGGCTAGCGCTTCCTTTGACTTTTCCAAGTCATGATCTGAAGAAGCGATGATAGCGTTCATAGCACCATTTTCTCTTATGTAGGTAACAAGTGCTCTGGTATCAACATCAGATATACCAAATACATTATTATCATCAAGATATTCTTTCAAACTTCCATTTGATGCCTTTCTAGATGGATCATAAGAAAAGTTCTTGCAGATCAAACCGGCTATTTTAGGAGATGTGGATTCGCTTTCATCATCATTGACCCCGTAGTTTCCTATATGAGCATTGGTCATTATCATTATCTGTCCGTAATAGGATGGATCCGTAAATATTTCCTGATAACCTGTCATACCAGTATTGAAGCAAATCTCTCCAAATGATCTCCCGGAAAGGTCACCAATAGACTTACCGTAGAAGACACTTCCGTCTTCTAACAATACATAAGCATTTTTCTTTTGTAGGTATTTCATAGTGAGTAAATATAAAAAAAAGGCATACTAATTAGTATACCTTTTTGATAAAAATTGATGATGTTTTTTTACTATTCATTTTTAGTGTCCTCGTTCCCAGATTCATCTGTGTTTTTTGTGGGATTTGACCTTTCCTGGTTCGTCTGCTGTGTTTGTTTTGACTTTGAGCCTCTTCTGCTTCTTCCTCTTCTTGTGGATTTTTTCTTACCTGCCTTGGAAAGATCATAGGTCTCATTGTAATCAACGAGTTCTATCAAAGCCATATCAGCATTGTCCCCTAGCCTATTCCCTAGTTTTATTATTCTAGTATATCCTCCAGGCCTGTCAGATATTTTAGGTGAAATTTCCCTGAACAGCTCATTCACAGCATTTTTATCCCTTATCTTAGAAAACACCAGTCTTCTATTATGAGTGTTGTCCAATTTAGATTTTGTCAAAAGTGGCTCAATGAACTGCCTTAGAGCCTTGGCCTTAGCAACAGTCGTATTTATCCTCTTATGTTCTATCAGGGAACAACTCATGTTCGCTAACATAGAATTCCTATGTGCGGACTTTCTCCCTAAATGATTAAATTTCTTTCCGTGTCTCATTTGATTGTTTTTTTAACTAGTTGGAATCAGTCTTTATCCAATTTGTACTTTGATAGGTCCATCCCAAAGTCAAGTCCTTTATCAGCAACTAGTTCTTCTAGTTCTGTAAGGGATTTCTTGCCAAAGTTCCTAAATTTCATCAAGTCATTCTTATTGTAAGATACCAGGTCGCCTAAAGTATCTACTTCTGCTGCCTTTAAACAATTCAGTGCCCTAACCGAGAGGTCAAGGTCCATAAGCTTTGTCTTCAACAGCTGTCTCATGTGAAGAGATTCTTCATCGTAGGTCTCTGATTCTGTCATCTCTTCGGTCTCTAGTGTTATACGCTCGTCAGAGAACAACATAAAGTGATGTATTAGGGTCTTAGCCGACTCTTTTAGCGCTTCTTTCGGGTGGATGGAGCCATCGGTTTGTATCTCGAACACGAGTTTTTCATAATCCGTCTTTTGTTCTACACGATAATTTTCAATGCTATACTTTACATTTTTTATCGGGGTGAACACAGAGTCTGTGAAAATGGTACCAATAGGAGATTTATCAACTTTATTATCCTCGGCTGGAACATAACCTCTTCCTTTTTCGAGCGTTAATTCGATGTTAAGCGCAACCTTTTTATTTAGATTACAAATGACGAGATCCGGATTCAAGATTTGAAACCCGGAAATGAACTTTTGAAGATCACCAGCCTTAAGTTGTTCTGTACCGGAAACTGATGCAGATATCGTTTCGTTATCAACATCCTCGATCTGTCTTTTAAAACGTATCTGTTTGAGGTTAAGAATGATTTCAGTCACATCTTCTACGATGCCGGGAACGGTTGAAAATTCATGCTCGACGCCTTCAATACGCACTGATGTGATCGCAAAGCCTTCTAAAGAAGATAATAAGACTCTTCTTAGGGCGTTTCCTACAGTTAGACCATATCCCGGTTCTAAGGGTCTGAATTCGAACGTGCCCTCAAAATCGGTGGACTCGATCATGATAACCTTTTCGGGCTTTTGAAAATTAAATAATGCCATAGTGATTGAAGTGTCTTTAATTATTTAGAGTAAAGTTCAACGATGAATTGTTCATTGATGTTTTCCGGAATTTGCGTTCTCTCAGGCACATTTACGAGCGTTCCTTCTTTCTTTTCACTATTCCATGACAACCATTCATAAACGTTTTTCTTATTTTGTAATGATTCAGTGATGACGAGAAGAGATTTCGACTTTTCACGCACCCCTATGATATCATTTTCCTTCACCTGATAAGATGGAACGTTGAGGATACTACCGTTAACAACGATATGTTTATGGGAGACAAGTTGTCTTGCCGCACTTCTGGTAGGAGCTAATCCTAAGCGGAAAACAACATTATCTAATCTACATTCGCACATTTGCAGTAAGACTTCACCTGTTATTCCTTGTAAACGATTAGCCTTTTCGTACATATTTCGAAATTGCTTCTCAAGGATTCCGTAAGTATGCTTAGCTTTTTGTTTTTCCATTAGTTGAGTAGCATACTCAGATTTTTTACCTCTTCTTCTATTGTTCCCGTGCTGACCAGGTGGATAGTTCTTTTTCTCAAAGGATTTGTCGTCTCCAAATATCGGTTCACCGAACTTTCTTGCAATCTTTGTTTTTGGACCAGTATATCTTGCCATATTATGATTTTTAAAATTATTGATTATGAATTAAGGTCTTTCCTTCGATAATCTTTTTATACTCTTCTACGTTTAGGTGGCCTACAACCATTATGAGGTATTGGTGTTACGTCGATTATTTCAGTTACTTCAACACCACTATTATGGATGGCCCTGATACCTGATTCACGTCCGTTTCCTGGACCTTTTACATAAACCTTTACCTTGCGTAGACCCATATCAAAGGCGCGCTTACTGGCATCTTCAGCAGCTAGTTGGGCGGCATAAGGAGTATTTTTTTTGCTTCCTTTAAAGCCCATTTTTCCTGCTGATGACCAAGATATGACCTCACCATTTTTATTGGTAAGTGATATAATGACATTATTGAACGTAGCATTTACATAAGCTTCACCAAAAGCTTCAACTTTGACTTTGTTCTTTTTTTGTGATGATTTTGCCATACTAACTAATTATAGAGTTGCTTTCTTTTTATTTGCAACGGTTTTCTTTCTACCTTTTCTCGTTCTTGAATTATTCTTGGTCTTCTGACCCCTTAAAGGTAAACTAGAACGATGCCTTACGCCTCTATAACAACCAATGTCCATTAATCTTTTAATGTTCATGGAGTTTTCAGAGCGCAACTGCCCCTCAATGGTATAATCACCGATAACATTTCGTATGTTAGCGATTTGATCATCTTTCCATTCCGAAACTTTTAAATTGATATCTACTCCTGCCTTTTCCAGGATTTCTTTAGAGGTGGAATTACCTACACCAAAAATGTAAGTAAGAGCGACCAAACCTCTCTTGTTCTTTGGTAGATCTACACCAGCTATTCTTGCCATATTTTTATCCTTGTCTTTGTTTGAATTTTGGGTTCTTTTTGTTTATGACGTAAAGGCGTCCTTTTCTTCGGACGATCTTACAATCAGAACTTCTCTTTTTAATTGATGCACGTACTTTCATAAAAATTAGTATCTATAGGTTATGCGTCCTTTAGTCAAATCATAAGGACTCATTTCAAGTTTTACTTTATCTCCAGGTAATAATTTGATATAATGCATTCTCATCTTACCGGATATGTGAGCAGTTACTACATGCTCGTTCTCCAATTCTACACGAAACATAGCATTTGATAAAGCCTCGATTATCGTTCCGTCTTGTTCAATTGATTTTTGCTTTGCCATAATTATGCGACTACTTTTTTGTTCTTGCCGGATTTCATAAGTCCGTCATAATGTCTGTTCAGTAAATAAGCGTTTATTTGATCTACTGTATCTATTGCCACTCCAACCATGATGATCAGGGATGTTCCTCCAAAGAATAATGCCCAACCTTGTTGTAGGTCCAGTAAACCAACTATTATGGCAGGGAAAACTGAAAGGATGGCCAGAAAAACGGAACCGGGCAAAGTAATCTGAGACATGACACGGTCTAAGAACTCTGCCGTATCTGAACCTGGTCTAATTCCAGGAATAAATCCACCACTTCGCTTAAGATCATCTGACATTTTACTGGTAGGGACACTAATGGCCGTATAAAAGAAAGTGAAAATAACAACCAGTATACCAAAGACGAGGTTATACCAAAAGCCAAAGAGGTCTTGAAACTCTGCGGTTATACCCTGTGCCATAGCAGAGTCTGATAAACCCGCTAAAGCAGCTGGAACGAACATTATAGCCTGAGCAAAAATGATGGGCATAACTCCCGAAGCATTCAGTTTAAGCGGAATAAACTGTCTGGCACCCGCCATCGCACTTCGCTCGTATTTTCCACTAGATGATTTACGAGCATATTGTACAGGAACTTTTCTGACTGCTTTTACTAATAAAACGGTGGCAAGGATAAGTAAAAACCAGACTGCAAGTTCTATAAGTATTAGAATCACTCCACCCGAAGAGTCTGACCCTACTCTTGATGAAATTTCCTGCCAAAAGGATTGAGGTAATCTTGCAATGATACCGACCATTATGAGTAGAGAGATACCATTTCCAATACCACTATCTGTGATTTTTTCACCTAACCACATGGCAAATATGCAACCAGTAGTTAAAATGATGACTGAAGAAGCAACAAAATAAAAAGAACTTTGAAGCATAAACGCTGAATCTGGCAATGTGTTAAAAAGATTATATATATAACCAGGTCCTTGTACTAAAGTAATTCCTATGGTCAGCCATCTGGTAATCTGGGTTTTCTTCTTCCTACCACTTTCTCCTTCTTTATCTAATTTTTGTAAATAAGGTATAGCTATTGACATTAACTGTACGACAATCGATGCTGATATATAAGGCATTATACCGAGCGCAAATATAGAAGCATTAGAAAAAGCGCCACCCGTGAAAGCATTCAGCAAACCTAGTAGACCACCATCAGTTTGGGTGGCAAGGTTAGCTAATTGTGTAGCGTCCACACCTGGTAAAACAACTTGAGCACCAAATCTATATACTAACAGAAGACCCAGCGTAACCAAAATTCGGTTTCTGAGCTCTTCTATTTTGTTAATGTTCTTTATGGTTTCTATAAACTTCATAGACGAATTTAAACGATTTTAGTGCTACCCCCTACATTTTCAATAGCGTCTATAGCGGATTTTGAAAACTGATGAGCTTCTACATTTATTTTACTTTTGAGTTCACCTCTACCTAAAACCTTTACCTTATCTCTTTTAGAGATGATGCCAATTTTTATAAGATCATCCAGTGAAATGTCGTTTTTTAATTTACCAGATTCTACGAAATCTTGGAGCGTATCCAAATTTAAATTATTGTATCGTATCTTATTGGAATTGTTAAAACCATATTTGGGCACTCTGCGTTGTAAAGGCATCTGACCACCCTCAAAACCTATCTTTTTTGAGTAACCGGATCTGGACTTCGCCCCTTTATGTCCTCTACCTGCAGTACCACCGTGTCCAGTACCTTCACCTCTTCCTAATCTACTTCTAGATGATTTGACCGATCCTTTAGCGGGTTTTAAATTGCTTAAATCCATTTTGTTCTTATTTAACAGCTTCTACTTTAATTAAGTGTTCAACTTTACCTATCATACCTTTAATGTTAGGTGTTTCAGTATGTTCAACACTATGACCTATTCTTTTTAAGCCCAAGGCCTCAAGATTAGCTTTTTGATTCTTCCCTTTCTTAATAGAACTTTTGGTCTGTGTTATTTTAATTTTGTTCATATCTTATAATTCTTATCCTTTGAATACTTTATCCAGGCTGATACCTCTTTGCTTTGCCACAACTTCTGGACTTCTTAACCTTAAGAGTGCATCAAAAGTAGCCTTAACAACATTATGAGGATTAGTTGAACCCTGGTTTTTTGAGAGTACGTCGTGAACACCTACTGATTCTAAAACGATTCTGGCAGGACCACCAGCTATAACACCTGTACCAGGTGAAGCTGGTATTAAAACGACCTTAGCACCGGAATATTTTCCAACCTGTTGATGAGGTATGGAATTGTTTATCAGTGGTATTCTCACAAGATTTTTTTTAGCATCTTCAACTGCTTTGGCAATAGCGTCAGCTACTTCCTTGGATTTGCCAAGTCCCTGTCCAACGACACCATTTTCATCACCAACAACAACAATAGCAGAAAATCCAAAGGCTCTACCACCTTTTGTTACTTTGGTCACTCTCTGAACACCTACTAAACGATCGTTTAGCTCTAAACCACTTGGTTTAACGAATTCAACGTTTTTATAATCTTGATACATATATTAAAATTTTAGTCCACCTTCTCGGGCGCCTTCAGCTAATGATTTTACTCTTCCATGATAAAGATAACCGCTTCTATCAAAAACAACAGAAGAAATATTTTTCTCTTTGGCTTTGTTAGCGATTACTTTTCCTACAAGTCTTGCTTTGTCAGACTTATTCATTTTTTCAACATCGGTTTTGTCCAAATGGCTTGAAGATGCAGAAAGTAGGGTCACTCCATGAACATCGTCTATCAATTGTGCATAAACATCCTTATTGCTCCTGTAAACGGATAACCTGGGTCTGTCAGCGGTTCCGAAAATTTTTTTTCTAATTCGGTTATGTAGTTTCTTTCTTCTTTCTTGTTTTGTTGTTCTGGCCATAGTAGTTAATTATGCTGATTTACCTGCTTTGATTCTTACATGTTCACCTTTATATCTTATTCCTTTTCCTTTGTAAGGTTCAGGTTTTCTATAAGATCTGATTTTCGCAGCAACCTGATTGACAAGCTGTTTATCAAAAGAGGTTAATTTAATAGTTGGGTTTTTACCTTTCTCAGTAGTAGTTTCTACTGATATCTCTGGAGCAAGATCAATAACAACATTATGCGAGAAACCTATAGCTAGATCTAATTGTTGTCCTTTATTTGATGCTCTGTAACCTACACCAACTAGCTCTAGCTCTGCTGTGAAGCCCTCAGTCACACCCTGTACCATATTATTGACAAGAGCTCTATAAAGGCCATGTTTCGATTTGACCAGCTTCTTATCATTAGGCCTTTTGAAAACAATTTCATTATCATTCACCTCCATATCGATACCCTGAACTTCTTGTGTAAGTTCACCTAACTTACCTTTCACAGTAATCTTATTATCATTGATGTTAACTTGAACACCATCTGGAATGATTATCGGACTTAATCCTATTCTTGACATAATATTTTAAATTAATAAACGTAGCATAGGACTTCACCTCCTACGTTGTTAGATTTAGCTTGTTTACCAGTCATAAGACCATGGGAAGTAGATACTATAGAAATACCTAATCCGTTAAGTACTCTTGGGATATTATTATGATCTACATATCGCCTTAACCCAGGTCTACTAACCCTTTGTAGTTTCTTTATTACAGAATCATTTGTGGCCTTATCATATTTAAGAGCGATCTTTATTTGACCTTGCACACCATCATCAATGAACTTGTAACTTAATATATAACCTTGATCGAATAAAATCTTGGTAATCTCTTTCTTTAAGTTTGATGCAGGAATTTCTACTACACGATGAGATGCACTAAGGGCGTTTCTCACTCTAGTTAAATAATCGGAAACTGGATCTATGTTCATAATTCTTTCTTACTTAATTTTTACCAACTTGCTTTTTTAATTCCAGGAATAAGGCCATTGTTTGCTAATTGCCTGAACATTACTCTTGAAACGCCAAAGTGTCTCATATATCCTTTAGGCCTTCCTGTTAATTTACATCTGTTATGTAATCTGACAGGCGAAGCATCACGAGGAAGTTTTTGTAAACCTTCATAATCTCCGGCAGCCTTGAGTGCCTTTCTCTTTTCCGCGTATTTTTGAACTGTTCTTTCACGCTTGACCTCACGTGCTTTCATCGATTCCTTTGCCATAATTAATTCTTTTTAAAGGGTAAACCTAAATGTGTTAAAAGTGATTTTGCCTCCTGGTCCGTACTTGATGTTGTTACGAAACTGATGTCCATACCTGATATTCTATTAACCTTATCTATGTTAATTTCAGGAAATATGATTTGTTCTTGAATTCCAAGGTTGTAATTTCCTCTACCATCAAAGCCACTATTGCTTATACCATTAAAATCTCTAACCCTGGGTAGCGCGATTGTGATAAGTCGGTCAAGGAATTCATACATTTTTGTCCCTCTCAAGGTGACCATCGCACCAACAGGCATGCCTTTTCTTAACTTAAAAGACGCAACATCCTTTTTAGATTTCGTAGTCACAGCCTTCTGTCCGGTTATCATTGTAAGTTCATCTATTGCCTTATCTAAGAGCTTCTTGTCAGATATAGCTTCTCCTACACCACGGCTAACAACTATCTTTTTAAGCTTAGGTACTTCCATCGTATTTTTGTAACTAAACTCTTTAGTTAATTCAGGTAATATTTTATCCTTGTATTCTTGTTTAAGTCTTGGTACGTAATTCATAACTATATAACTTCACCTGATTTTTTAGCAAACCTTTCTTTTTTGCCTTCTTTATTGAATCTGAAACCTACTCTTGTAGGATTACTATCTTTGTCTATGTGAGAAAGATTAGAAATATCGATTGAAGCTTCAACTTCTTTTATACCACCTTGTGGATTGTTAGCTGAAGGTTTTTCGTGTTTGTGAACGATATTTACACCTTCTACGATGGCATGGTTCTTATGCGTTAATACCTGAAGTATCTCACCATTTTTTCCTTTATCAACACCAGCAATAACTTGAACCTTATCACCTTTTTTGAATTTGAATTTTTTCATTGTTTAGTTTTATAATACTTCCGGGGCTAAGGAAACAATTTTCATGAATTTATTCTCTCGTAGTTCTTTGGCTATTGGGCCAAAGACTCTGGTTCCTCTCATCTCTCCAGTCTGAGCTAAAAGGACAATAGCATTGTCATCAAATCTGATGTAAGAACCGTCCTGTCTTCTAACTTCCTTGTTAGCTCGAACAATTACACCAGTGGAAATCTCTCCTGCTTTAATATTGCCATTTGGTGTCGCATCCTTAACGCTAACAACCACTTTATCACCTACAGTAGCATAACGTCTTCTTGTTCCACCAAGCACCTTGATTACTTGAACACGCTTTGCTCCGGTGTTATCGGCTACCTTAAGTATAGATTCTTGTTGTACCATTTTATTTAGCTCTTTCTAATACATCTACTAATCTCCATCTTTTGGTCTTGCTTAATGGTCTTGTTTCCATTATTCTTACTTTATCACCAGGCTTGGACTCTTCCTTTTCGTCGTGAACGACATATTTTTTGGTTTTAAGGACGAACTTCCCGTATTTAGGATGCTTTGTCTTTTTAGTTTCTTTAACGATAATTGACTTGAGCATCTTATCACTGGAAACTATACCAATTCTCTCTTTTCTTAGATTTCTTTTTTCCATAATCAAATATTACTGAACAGATTTTAATTTGATCTCCGTCTTGATCCTTGCAATAGAACGTCTAACCAATTTTATCTCTGAAGGGTTTTCCAGTGGACTTACCGAGTGTGTAAGCTTTAAATTCCTATATTTCTTTTTGGAATTGACAAGCGCCTCATTGAGCTCGGATAGGGACATTTTCTTTATCTCTGTCTTTTTCATAGCTTATTCTTGATAATCTCTAGCAACGATGAACTTTGTTTTAACAGGCAGCTTTTGTGAAGCTAATCGCAAGGCTTCTTTAGCGACACGCTTAGATACCCCTCCAATTTCAATAATTATCCTTCCTGGTTTAACAGGAGCTGCATAATACTCCACCGCGCCTTTACCTTTTCCCATTCTTACTTCTAAAGGCTTACTTGTAATAGGCTTATCAGGAAATATCTTTATCCACAATGAACCATCTCTTTTCATGTAACGAGTAGCAGCGATACGTGCAGCTTCTATTTGCCTTGACGTTACAAAACTAGTATCTAAGGATTTTATCCCAAAAGTACCATTAGAAAGTCTGTGACCTCTTTGGGAAACACCTTTCATCTTACCTTTCTGCTGTTTTCTATATTTTGTTTTCTTAGGCTGTAGCATGATAAGTTAACTTATTTATTACGTTTTGGGTTGGTTCTTTTACCTTTCCCTTTGCTGTCATTCTTAGAAAAACCTAATAAAGGTGAAAGCTCTCTTTTACCATACACTTCGCCCTTCATTATCCATACCTTTACACCTAAACGGCCATAAGTTGTATGAGCCTCGGCGATGGCAAAATCAATATCCGCTCTGTAGGTGGATAATGGTATCCTTCCTTCCTTAAAAGTTTCAACTCTAGCCATTTCAGCTCCGTTGAGTCTTCCTGAAATTTGGATTTTGATTCCTTCAGCGTTCATTCTCATGGTCGCAGCAATGGCCATTTTAATAGCTCTCCTGTATGAAATTCTGTTCTCTACTTGTCTAGCAATACTAGAAGCTACAAGGAATGCATCTAGTTCAGGTCGTTTTATCTCATAGATATTAACCTGCACGTCCTTGGAGGTTAGCTTCTTAAGTTCTTCCTTTAATTTATCGACCTCTTGGCCTCCCTTACCAATGATAATACCAGGACGAGCAGTAGTTATGGTAATTGTTACCAACTTAAGTGTTCTTTCAATAACGATTTTTGAGACACTAGCCTTAGACAGCCTAGCATGTAGGTACTTTCTTAGCTTATCATCTTCCTTAAGGTATTCGCCGTGTCTTCTTCCACCGTACCAGTTGGAGTCCCATCCTTTAATGATACCAAGTCTATTTCCAATAGGATTTGTCTTTTGACCCATAATTTAGTTTTCATTGAAATTTTCACCTAGAATCAAGGTGACGTGATTAGATCGCTTTCTTATTCTGTGTGCTCTACCTTGAGGTGCAGGTCTTAATCTCTTAAGCATACCTGCACTATCAACTTTTATTTCCTTTACAAAAAGATCAGCGGATTCAACATCGGCATCTTCATTTTTTGATTGCCAATTTGCAATTGCTGAGAGCAAAAGTTTTTCCAGTCTCTTAGCGGATTCTCTATTGGTAAATCTTAATTTATTAAGTGCTGTTTCCACACGTTGACCTCTAATAGTATCTACGACGAGTCGCATCTTTCTAGGTGAAGTAGGGCAATTATTAAGCCTGGCAAATGCTAATGATTGCTTTTTCTCTTTAATGGACTCAGCTTTGTTCCTTTTTTTAACACCCATGGTTATGCTTTTTTGTTTTTAGCGCTAGTATGACCTCTAAAAGTTCTTGTAGGGGAAAATTCTCCGAGTTTATGGCCTACCATGTTCTCAGTAATAAAAACGGGAACGAATTGTTTACCATTGTGAACACCAAAAGTCTTACCTACAAAATCAGGTGTTATCATTGAAGATCTTGACCAGGTTTTTATAACCTGTTTTTTACCAGATTTCTCAGCCTGCTCGATCTTTCTCTGCAACTTAAAGTGAACATAAGGTCCTTTTTTTAATGATCTAGGCATAATTTATTTTTTTCGTCGCTCAATAATATGCTTATTGCTCGATTTGGTTTTACTTCTTGTTTTTAGACCTTTTGCAGAAAGTCCTTTTCTTGAACGTGGATGACCACCAGAGGCTTTACCTTCACCACCACCCATTGGATGATCAACTGGATTCATTACTACTGCACGTGTTCTAGGTCTTCTTCCTAACCATCTACTTCTACCAGCTTTACCAGAAATTACCAATTGATGGTCACTATTGGAAACTGAACCTACCATTGCATAGCAACTTCCTAAAATTTGTCTAATTTCGCCAGAAGGTAATTTAACTGTCACATATTTACCTTCTTTCGCGATAAGTTGTGCGAATGTACCTGCACTTCTGGCCAAACTAGCGCCTTTACCGGGATGAAGTTCAATACAGGATATTATCGTACCATAGGGTATAGACCTTAAGCTTAGGTAATCACCTACTCTCACCTCATTCGAGGACTCAGCAGTTCTGACCATTTGACCTACTTTAATGCCGGTTGGAGCAATAATGTAGGTTTTCTCTCCATCCTTATACTCAATGAGTGATATGAAAGCAGAACGATTTGGATCGTATTCTACGGATTTAACCTCAGCATCAACATTTTTCTTTGACCTTTTAAAATCGATCAGTCTATACCGTTTTTTATGACCACCACCCTTATAGCGCATAGTCATCCTACCATTATTATTTCTACCTCCAGACTTTTTGTAACTCTTTAACAAGCTTTTTTCTGGCTTATCAGTAGTTAACGCGTCAAAACCATTAGCTATTTTGAAACGTTGCCCAGGAGTTGTAGGTTTTAATTTTTTTACAGCCATACTTCTATATTAAAGGTTACTATAAATGTCAATAGTATCATCATCTTTTAGGTCAACTATTGCTTTTTTGTAAGCTGATGTAGCGCCGGAAATTACTCCAGTCTTGGTGAAACGACTTTTGCTTTTTGGTTTGATGTTCATCGTCCGCACCTTAGAAACATTCACTTCATAGATATCCTCAATGATTCTTTTTACATCGTACTTACTTGCTCTTTTATCAACTTTGAACCAATAGCGGTTCTTTAACTCACTATCGTCAGTTGCCTTTTCAGATATTATAGGTTGAATTGAATATTCCATAACGACTAATCAACTTTTAAATTAGACTCTAATTTTTCTAGAGCCGATAGTGATAACACGAGAACATTATTATCTAATATTCTATAAGTATTTAATTGTGAGTAATTTACAACATCATAGTGTTCTAAATTACGAGATGACAAATATACGTTTTTATTTGATTCCCCAAATGCGAAAATTGTTTTTTTCTCATTTAATTTTAAAGAATCTATAACTTTTTTAAAAGTCTTAGTCTTTGGATTATCAAAAGCAAAATCTTCTATTATGAGAAGTTCATTTTTAGCGAGCTTTTGGGAAAGGGCAGATATCCTGGCCAAACGCTTAACCTTTTTATTGACCTTAAAACTGTAATCTCTTGGCGTAGGACCAAATACTCTACCACCACCTCTGAAAATGGGAGACTTAATACTCCCGGCTCTTGCGGTTCCTGTTCCTTTCTGCCGCTTTATCTTTTTTCCGCTACCTTTAATGTCAGCTCGTTCTTTAGATTTATGAGTTCCTTGCCTTAAGTTAGCTCTATGTTGCTTAACATCAAGGTAAACGGCATGTTCATTAGGAGTGATAGCAAATATGTCGTCACTGAGTTGAACCTTTTTCCCAGTCTCTTTTCCTGTTTTATCAAATACTTTTGCTTCCATTACTTTTGAATCTTTAAATAAGCATTTTTATGTCCAGGGACACAACCTTTGACTACGATTAAATTGTTTTCAGCATCGACCTTCAATACCTTCAGGTTTTGAACGGTAACCTTTTTATTTCCGGTTTGGCCGGCCATTCTGGTACCTTTAAAGACCCTGGATGGATCAGACGCTCCACCAACGGAGCCACCAGCTCTTAGCTGATCACCCTGACCGTGAGTTTTATCGCCTACACCACTAAAGCCATGTCGCTTAACTACACCTTGAAAACCTTTCCCTTTAGAATTTCCTGAAATATCAACGAAATCACCTTCTTCAAAGATGTCCGCCTTAACTTCATCACCTAACTTAAGTTCATTACTATCAAACTTGAATTCGCTGACTAGACTTTTAACACTTGTACCTGCTTTCTCAAAATGTTTCTTGAGCGCTTTGCTAGTATTTTTGTCTGATTTGTCATCGAAACCAAGTTGAAGAGCTTCATACCCGTCAACCTCAATGGTTCTGACTTGGGTAACTGAGCATGGTCCAGCTTTAATGACAGTACAGGGTAGATTTTTACCATTGTCATCGAACAAGCTGGTCATACCTATTTTTTTTCCTAATAACCCAGACATATTGATTTAATTAATTGTTTATACTTTAATTTCTACTTCTACGCCACTCGGTAGCTCAAGTTTCATCAAGGCATCTATAGTCTTGGATGATGAACTATAGATGTCCAAAAGTCTTTTGAAAGAGTCCAATTGGAACTGTTCCCTTGATTTTTTGTTCACGTGAGGAGAACGTAAGACAGTAAATACTCTTTTCTTAGTTGGCAAAGGTATAGGACCAGTTATTACAGCACCGGTCGTTTTCACGGTCTTTACGATTTTTTCAGCAGATTTATCTACTAAATTATGGTCGTAGGATTTGAGTTTGATTCTTATTTTCTGATTCATAGTGCTTATTCTTGATTAGTGGTCAACCCTTTAGCTTTAGCGATGATCTCTTCAGATATGTTCTGTGGTGTTTCTTCATAATGAGAGAATTCCATTGTTGAAGTAGCTCTACCAGATGATAATGTCCTTAAAGTGGTTACATAACCGAACATTTCTGAAAGTGGAACAACCGCTTTGACGATCTTGGCTCCACTTCTATCGAACATATCGTTCACTTGACCTCTTCTACGATTCAGGTCACCTACGACATCGCCCATATTATCTTCAGGTGTGACTACCTCAACTTTCATCATAGGTTCAAGAACAACGGCTCCAGCTGCTTTAGCTGCGGTCTTAAACCCTAAGTTAGCGGCAACTTCAAATGATAATTGATCTGAGTCAACGGGGTGATAGGATCCATCCTTCAACGTGATCTTCATACTATCTATTTCAAATCCAGCTAAAGGACCATTTTGCATGGAATCTTCAAAACCCTTTTGAACTGATGGGATAAACTCTTTAGGGATGTTACCTCCTTTTATTTGATCAACGAATTGAAGGCCTTTTTCTTCTTCAAAGTCTTCATCAACTGGTCCTATCTCAAAATCGATGTCGGCAAACTTACCACGACCACCAGTTTGTTTCTTGTAGACCTCACGGTGTTGTTTCGTTTGCTTAATAGCCTCTTTGTATTCAACCTGTGGTTCTCCCACATTTACTTCAACCTTAAATTCCCTCTTCATTCGGTCGATAATAATGTCGATATGAAGTTCACCCATACCGGATATGATCGTTTGGCCTGAAGCTTCATCGGTTTTCACCTGGAAAGTAGGGTCTTCTTCAGCTAATTTAGCAAGAGCATTCCCCATTTTTTCAACATCTGCCTTCGTCTTAGGTTCAACGGCCACACCGATTACTGGATCAGGGAAAGTCATTGATTCTAACAAGATAGGGTGGTCCATATCCGTAAGAGTATCACCAGTTTTAATATCCTTAAAACCTACGGCTGCACCAATATCGCCAGCTTCTATGAAATCAATAGGCTGTTGTTTATTGGAATGCATTTGGTACATCCTCGAAATTCTTTCCTTTTTCCCGGAACGATTATTATAAACATAAGAGCCAGCCTCGAGTCGACCTGAATATGTTCTAAAGAAAGCTAATCTTCCTACGTAAGGATCAGTAGCGATCTTGAACGCAAGTGCTGAGAATGGAGATTTTACATCAGGTTTTCTGGTCTCTACATCATTAGTATTCGGATTATGGCCTTCTATTGAATCCACGTCTACCGGTGAAGGTAAATATCTCATAACGGCGTCCAATAGTGCCTGTACACCTTTGTTCTTGAAGGCAGAACCACACATCATCGGGATAATGGACATATCTATAGTTGCGGCTCTCAGTGCATTGATGATCTCATCTTCTGTAATGGAATTCTCATCTTCAAAGAACTTCTCCATCAACTCTTCATCATATTCAGCTACAGCTTCCACGAGTTGAGCTCTATAGGTGTTGACCTGTTCAACCAGGTCTTCAGGAATGTCCACTTCTTCATAGGTCATTCCATAATCGTCGTCGTTCCAGATAACGGCTTTCTTAGAAATTAGGTCAACGACGCCTTTAAAATCCGCCTCATCTCCAATAGGTACTTGAAGTGGGACCGGATTACCGCCTAGCATTTCTTTCACCTGGTTACATACCATGAAAAAATCAGAACCTTGACGGTCCATCTTGTTGACAAAGCCTAATCTGGGGACTCTATATTTATCCGCTTGACGCCATACAGTCTCGGATTGCGGCTCTACACCATCAACCGCACTGAACAAGGCAATAACTCCGTCCAGGACTCTTAGTGAACGCTCTACTTCAACGGTGAAATCCACGTGTCCAGGCGTATCAATAATATTAACCACGTAATCTTTTCCCTGATAAGGCCATGTACAATGAGTGGCTGCAGATGTTATAGTTATTCCTCTTTCCTGTTCCTGGTCCATCCAATCCATTACAGCAGCTCCATCATGGACTTCTCCTATCTTATGACTGATTCCTGTATAATACAGAATACGTTCTGTCGTGGTTGTCTTTCCCGCATCAATGTGCGCTGCAATTCCTATGTTCCTTGTAAATTTTAAATCTCTTTGTGCCATCTCTAATTAAAATCTAAAATGTGAAAATGCTTTATTTGCCTCAGCCATTCTATGAGTGTCCACTTTTTTCTTTACGGCCGCACCTTCCTCTTTATAAGCTGAAAGTATCTCTGCCGCTAACTTAGCTGACATCGTCTTCTCATTCCTTTTCCTCGCGAAACGGATCATCCATTTCATCGCAGT
>CAJXLO010000010.1 GCA_913056525.1 uncultured Psychroflexus sp. | reverse complement strand
AAGAGACTCTGCTGTCTTCTCAGACATCTATAGGTCTATTTACGAACGTTATCATAGATATTTATCGGACAGCAGACCTGACGAGCCTGCTGTTAAAGATCTCAGGATCGTCGACTCCTCGACCATATCGCTCTTTAGTGACATACTCAAAGGCGCAGGAAGGAATCCGCTCAATGGAAAAAAGAAAGGTGGTATAAAGATGCATACTATGATAAATGCCATGGAAGATGTACCCTGTCTGGTAAAGTTCTCTAATGCAGCAAAACACGACCATACGTTCTTAAAAGAACTAGACCTGAAAAAAGGCTCGTTCGTCGTATTTGATAAAGGATACGTAGATTACAAGCAGTATCAAAGATGGACATCAGAAGATGTTTTCTTTGTCACCAGGCAAAAGCACAATGCACGATATAATAGCCTTGAAGAATTTGATATACCTGATAAAGTAGATGATGCGATATTGAAGGATGAGCGGATAGAGCTGTATGATCAAAAGCAAAAGGCATTTCACCTTAGAAGAATAGCATTTTGGCATGAAGAGCATCAAAAAGTATATGAGTTCATTACTAACAACTATGAGCTCAAAGCGGATAAGATAGCAGATATTTATAAGAACAGGTGGCAAATAGAGAAGATGTTCAAGCGACTAAAACAGAACTTCCCATTAAAATATTTCCTTGGAGATAATCAAAATGCCATTGAGATACAAATATGGGTGAGCCTTATCATTCAATTGATAATGCTCGTTATAAAAAGAATGGCAGAAAGGAACTGGGCATTTTCTAATATGATGTCCGTCATAAGATATCATTTGATGACCTACATTGACCTGTTCAAGTTTTTAAAGGACCCAGATGCAAAGTGGGAAGACATCACAACAAAAGATATTGGTCAATTAAGCATTTTCGACCCTTAGGGAGGTTCTATTTTAAAGGTCAAATCTTTGTCAAGCAAAATAAGGCTTAGAAAAAGATTTTATCGGGATACCAGTTTTTATCGGACAACAATGATAGAAGATAAAAAAGCTAGCCTTGATCTTTCTGCTTTAAGTTCAGGTGTTTACTTTGTAAAGCTGATCGATGCTTCTAATAATACTTTTACGCAGAAGATAGTTAAGCAGTAAGAATATTATATTGATAAATGTAAATTTCCTTTGATATTATCATTGATCGTAATAAACATTTAAGAATTTCGTTATGCTATTGAAGGATAAACTAATAGTATTTATAAAATGGTTATTTTCAAGCATTGGCTAAAATTTTCATTTCTATTTCTTGGAATGACGCTGATAAGTTGTGATTATAGTACTATAGCTGAAAATCAACCCGATTCAAGCGAAAAAGGGATTATTCCTAAAGATCATGCTATTTATGATGCTAAAGGATATGATGAATTATTAGCTACTTACAGAATTTCTTTACAAGAAGATAAAGGGAAACATTATTTTCAAAATCTTAGGAATTACTGCATTTTTAAATTATTGGCGACTGATTTTTACAATCAATCTACTCAAAAAGATAGATTGTTTATAGCGAATGAATTAGCAGAACTTAAATACGCAACTCCTAATATTGATAATTTCTACGCATTAGTGATGTATCTATTAGAAAACGATAAAATTGATATCGATCAAGCCAAGTCGTTGTCCAATACTTTTGAAACTAAAAACAAAAAGAATATTAAAAAGGTTTTCAAGGCAAAGCCTGAACAAAGACAAAAAAAGTTGAATAAAATTGATAAAGGTCGCACAGAAATTCTCCTTTTCGAAAGACAGCAAAGAATGCTGAAGAAGAGAAAAGAGTTTGAGTCAAATTAAATAAAAAAACCGCTAAGCATAAGCCTGGCGGTTTTATTAAACTATTAGATTAAACTTAATTAGTATATAGTCAAATATCTAATTACGAATTACCTAAAATCATTTTTAAGTATGAATCTCTTTTTGCTTTGACTTCTTATTCTTTTCAATCTTATTATTATACAAATCTATTATTGGAAATATGAGATCATAATCATTCCAATTCAAATTTCCATCTATAAGCTTAAAATTCAAAAAGTTTTCCTTTTGTAAATATTTTCGAATATATGGATTAGACGAATTTTTCAAGAAAGATTCAAAATCAACTTTTCTAATAATTCCGTCATTAAATTTTAATCGGATAATATAATCTACTAAGTGTTGAGCGGAGATTATTTCCAAATTATCCATATTATCAATTTCATCTCTATAATCAACTTTTATTTTCATTTTAGTCTTTTTTTAGCGTGAACATGAACATGATTATCTTCGTTAGAGTAAAAAAACCGCTAAGCATAAGCTTGGCGGTTTTTTCTAATTTCTAAAATCTCAAATTTAATACCTATAATATTCCGGCTTAAATGGACCTTTCTGCTCAACGCCTATGTAATCAGCCTGATATTTTTCCAGATCGGTTAATTCTGCACCTATTCGTTCTAAGTGTAAAGCGGCTACTTTTTCATCCAGATGTTTAGGTAGCATATAAACTTTGTTCTCATATTTTTCTCTATTGTTCCAAAGCTCCATTTGTGCTAAGGTTTGATTAGTAAATGAATTACTCATCACAAAACTTGGATGTCCGGTAGCACAACCTAAGTTGACTAATCTTCCTTCCGCTAACAGAATAATATCTTTTCCATCAACTGTATACTTATCAACTTGTGGTTTGATCTCTACCTTCGTATCGCCATAATTTTCATTTAACCAGCCTACCTGAATCTCATTATCAAAATGACCAATGTTACAGACAATTGTTTTGTCTTTCATTGCTTTAAAATGCTCAGCTCTAACGATATCTTTATTTCCGGTTGTAGTAATAACAATATCAGACGTTTCAACAACGCTTTCTAATTTTTTCACTTCAAAACCGTCCATGGCGGCTTGTAACGCACAAATTGGGTCTATTTCAGTTATTGTCACAATCGCGCCGGCACCTCTAAAAGATGCTGCCGTTCCTTTTCCTACATCACCGTATCCGCAGACCGTTACGCGTTTTCCGGCTAGCATCACATCTGTAGCTCTTCTAATGGCATCTACTGCGCTTTCACGGCAACCATATTTATTATCAAATTTAGATTTGGTTACACTATCATTAACGTTGATTGCCGGCATCGGTAAAGTGCCGTTGTTCATTCTTTCGTAAAGTCTGTGAACGCCGGTTGTGGTTTCTTCTGATAAACCATTGATACCACCGGTAAGTTCCGGATATTTATCTAAAACCATATTGGTCAGATCGCCACCATCGTCTAATATCATATTCAGCGGCTTCTGTTCTTCCCCAAAAAACAAGGTCTGTTCAATACACCAGTTAAATTCCTCTTCCGTCATTCCTTTCCAGGCATAAACAGAAACTCCTTTATCAGCAACTGCTGCTGCTGCGTGATCTTGCGTAGAAAATATATTACAAGAACTCCAGGTTACTTCAGCTCCTAATTGAACCAGCGTTTCTATCAAAACGGCAGTTTGAATGGTCATATGAAGGCATCCGGCGATCCGAGCACCTTTAAGCGGCTTTTCTTCGCCGTATTCCTCGCGTAGGGCAATCAATCCAGGCATTTCTGCTTCCGCTAACTCGATTTCCCGATGACCCCATTGCGCCAATGAAATATCCTTTACTTTATAGGGCGTGTATGATCTTGTTTTTGTACTCATAATAATATATTTGTTTAAATTGCAAATTTACTATTATCTAAGTTTCTTCATGCCTATTTATAAAACAATTACGATAAAACCAAAAACCCATCTCGCTATATGGCATATTGATGAACAGCTTTACGAACTAGCGCAAAAAGTAATTTTGTCTCCTTATTGTCAGGAAAAATTTGACGCCATGGGCTCGCTTATCCATAAGAAAGGATTTCTGAGCATTCGTCATTTATTAGAGCATTTTGGCTATTCGGATCAGGACCTAGACTATGATGGAAAAGGTAAACCGCATCTTACTGACGGGAATTTCATTTCCATATCGCACTCTTTCCAGTACACAGGATTGATCATCAGCGATCAGCCGGTTGGTATTGATATTGAAAAACAGCGGCACAAGATCAGAAAGATAGCCTCAAAGTTTACACCGGTCAACAAATATGATCACATCAAGGATGAAAGGGAACTAATGAGAAAGCTTACCGTAGTTTGGTGCGCTAAGGAATCCACCTATAAGCTCTATGGGAAAAAAGGTCTATTCTTCCTGCGCGATATGGATGTAGATGATTTTCAACTTAACGACCGATCGACGACCGTGCGCGTTTTGAACCAGGAAGACCAACCTGAGTACAAGATAGACTTCTTAGAATTTGACGGATTTACCTGCGCTTATACATATTAAGATAATTCAATGAACACCAGTAGATTCCTTCAGCAGATCACCCAAAAAGAACAATTGGCCATTTTACTTGATCCCGATAAACTACAGGTCGATGAAATAGCTAGATTGATCCGGGATATCCCGACCCAGACGAACTTTCTCCTGATCGGTGGAAGTTTTGTAAGTAAAGGTAAAACGGATATTATAGTAAAAGAAGTAAAAAAGCATACCACTTTACCTTTGATACTTTTTCCTGGTGATCATGAGCAACTTTCAAACCATGCGGATGCCATCCTGTTCCTCAGCTTGCTCAGCGGAGAAAATGCGGCCTTTCTTATCGGTCATCACCTTAAAGCCGCTCCAGAGATAAAAAAAGCTAAATTATCGGTCATACCTACGGGTTACATCCTAATAGACGGCGGAAACCATTCCAGTGTAGCCCAAAAAAGCAGGACACGACCGATGAACCCATCCGATATCGAGAAGATCGTCAACACGGCGATCACCGCGGAATATTTAGGCAAGCAGCTTATTTACCTTGAAGCAGGAAGTGGTGCCAAAACACCGGTGAAACCTGGAATCATTCAGGAAGTAGCAAAAAACGTGGAACTGCCTATCATCGTTGGTGGAGGACTAAGATCCAGGATACAAATTCAAGAAGCTTATCAAGCCGGCGCAGACGTGGTTGTGATAGGCACTGCCTTTGAAAATAAAAATCTAGCACTATGAGCTTAAAAATATCAGTAGAACTCACTTTCAGTCCGTTGATGGACGATTTTGAGGAACCTATCCAGCAATTTATTAAAAAACTTAGGGCCAGCGCTTTGACCGTTAAAGAAAACCCGCTAAGCACTCAGGTGTATGGCGATTATGATCAGGTCATGGACTTGATCAACACAGAAATGAAATTCGCCTTAAGCAATGTGGACTGCGGCTTGATGTACATGAAAATAGTAAAAACCGATAGAAGCGACTATGAGCCAGATTTTTGATTGGTTGTTCCAGCAATATGAGGACACTTCTACCTTATTCATCACGTTAGAGCTGATCGGGGTTTTATTTGGTTTTTTAAGCGTTTGGTTCTCTAAGCAAGATAATATCCTGGTCTTTCCCACGGGCATCATCAGCACGTCGATATTTGTTTATATCTTGTTAGTCAATGATCTTCTGGGTGATATGATGATCAATGCCTATTATTTTGCCATGAGCGTTTACGGATGGTTTATCTGGACAAGAAAAGTAGATGACGCGCATTTTATCCCGATAACCATCATGACCAAAAAAGAGACACAAAGAGCTGTTTTGCTTTTCATCGCCTCCATCATATTCGTTGTTGCCGTTTATCAGTTTTCCAGCAAATGGGGTGAATGGTACGTCTATATCGATGTATTGACCACCGGCATTTTCTTTGTTGGCATGTGGCTAATGGCCAAAAAGAAAGTTGAGAACTGGATATTCTGGATCGTTGGTGATCTGATATCCGTTCCGCTCTACATTTTTAAAGGATTGCTCTTTACTTCGTTTCAATATCTTATCTTCACCCTGATCGCATTTTACGGATATAAAGCATGGAAAAAACAGATCAACCTTCCCAAAAGCAGCCTTTTAAAGTAGTCGCCTTTGGCCCTGAGTCCACTGGAAAGACCACATTGGTAAGCTCTCTGGCCGATTACTTTTCTGCAGATTGGGTCCCTGAATTTGCCAGAACATACCTGGAGGAAAAAGAAGAACTTCCGGATGAGATATGTCTTCCAGCCGATATCGATCCTATTGTAAAAGGACAATGTGCTTTAGAAGACCAGGTGCTAAAGAAAGTTCAGGATATCATCTTTATGGACACGAACCCGCTACAGACCAAAGTTTATACGGATATCTATTTTGATCATTTTCATAGCGATATATTGGAACGGGCGATCCATGATCGAGCGTATGACCTTTATCTACTGACGGACATCGATATACCATGGGAAAATGACCTACTTAGAGACTTACCGCAGAACCGAAAAGAAATCTTTTTTATATTTGAAAAGGCATTGCAAAGCAGACAGCTTCCTTATGTAAAGATAAGTGGAGATCATCAACAGCGTATCGAACGTTCGGTAGACGCCATAAAACAAAAAAGGTATGAGTGATTCAATAGAACTTACAGCAAAAGAAAAAGAACAGGTCCGCACGCACGGATTAAATGAAGATCAGGTAAAAGCCCAGATCAAAACCTTTAAAGATGGAATTGAAACCGTAAAAGTAGAAAAAGCAGCGACGCCGGATGATGGGATCGTTCAATTAGATGATATCGAAAGATCAGTACTACACGACGCCTTTATTATAGAAGATGATGTTGAGCTGGCTAAGTTTATTCCCGCCAGTGGTGCAGCCTCGCGTATGTTCAAGGCTTTGTATCAGTTTAAAGTCGATCTGGATAAAAGTAACCAAAGCCCGAGCCAACTTTTAGAAGCAGATGATCATGTAGCCTTACAAGCTTTTTTTGATAGATTTGAAGATTTCGCTTTTGCGGAGCAAGCATTAAGCATGGCCAGGAAAAGCCATCCAGATCTTGAAAAGCTATCTAAGGATGAACGTTATAAGATCCTATTGGATACGGTTTTAAATGAAGGTAAATTAGGAATGGCCGAGCTGCCTAAGGGACTGATCCCATTCCATCGCTATGCAGATAAGACGCTGACACCTTTTGAGGAACATTTCCATGAAGCTTCTTATTATGCAAGTTATCAAAATAAAGCCCATTTGCACTTTACTGTCACGGATGATCATTTAGCACGTTTTAAACAAGTGGAAGAAGCCTGCTTACCATTGCTCAAACAAGAGACGGAACTTGATTATTTTGTCCATTATACCTTTCAGGAAAGATCGACGGATACTATTGCGGTAAATCCGGATAATTCTATTTTTAAATTTGAAAATGGAGAATTACTGTTCAGACCTGCCGGTCATGGCGCATTGATCAAAAATCTTAACAAGATAGATGCCGATCTGATATTCATCAAGAATATCGATAATGTTCAGCGCAAGGAGACCGCCAAGGAAAATGCCGGCTATAAAAGAGCGTTGGCCGGTAAATTGTTAGAAGTGCAGCGAAAAACCTATCATTATTTAAATGTCCTATCAGCCGGGCTTTATCAAGACCATGAAGAAGAGATCAGGACTTTCATTAGGGAAACTTTACATATTAAAGGCGATGTTAAAGATAAATCTACCGCTTATGAACTGCTCAACAGACCGATACGAATTTGTGGTATGGTGAAGAATGAAGGCGCGCCTGGTGGTGGTCCTTTTTGGGTGGAGTTGGGAAATGGTTTTACAACGTTGCAGATCGTGGAAACCTCGCAAATGGACTTGTCTGATGAAGGTCAAAGATCCATCTTAGAGCATTCTACGCACTTTAATCCGGTGGATATTGTTTGCGGCGTCAAGGATTTTGAGGGTAGGAAGTTCGACCTTGAGCAGTATGTCAATCCAAAACGTGGTATCATCACTGAAAAATCCGCTGAAGGCAAACCGCTCAAGGCCTTAGAACTTCCAGGATTATGGAACGGCGCGATGGAGCATTGGAATACGATTTTCGTAGAGGTGCCACTCGAAACCTTTTCACCGGTCAAGACCGTGCTCGATCTTTTAAACCAAGCTCATCAAGGCTGATTTTTGAATTAAATATCTTTTTACCGACCCACGGTTAAAACCAGACTTGAGTTTTTATATTCATTTGATGCGTTAAGTTTGTAAGTTGCTAGTTTTTCAGTTGAAGACATTGGATGATCATCAAGCTGACTAAAAAGAAGATAACTGGTACTCGAAAGGTACTCGTTAAAGGCTGACCGGTTTTCGTAATAGCGAAAAGATTCAACTTAGCCACACATACTGTTTAATATCAAGTATTTTTATTGAAACTGGAGCATTAAAAAAACCGTTACATCTAAACGTAACGGTTTTTCTAATTTATAATTGAGGAATTTGATCTTACATCATTCCTGGCATTCCACCGCCCATTCCTGGCATTCCGCCTCCGGCACCAGCTCCTGCATCATCGTTATCTTCTTTGATATCGATCAATGCACATTCTGTTGTCAAGATCATTCCAGCAACAGAAGCCGCATTTTCCAGTGCGATCCTTGTCACTTTCTTAGGATCGATGATGCCTTCTTTCATCATATCTACATATTGGCCATGCTTAGCATCATACCCCTTACTTCCGTTCTTCACCTCATTGATGACCACGGAGCCTTCACCGCCAGCGTTCTCAACGATAGTTCTCAGTGGAGACTCCACAGCTTTAGATACGATCTGAACACCAGTTGTTTCGTCATCCGTATTGGTTTTAATATCATTTATGGCTTTGAGCGCGCGGATGAATGCCACGCCACCACCTGCAACAATACCCTCTTCAACGGCTGCTCTTGTAGCATGTAAGGCATCATCCACTCGGTCTTTCTTTTCTTTCATTTCCACTTCCGATGCCGCACCTACGTAAAGTACCGCAACTCCACCGGCTAATTTAGCTAATCTTTCTTGCAACTTTTCCTTATCATAGTCGCTTGTGGAGCTTTCCATTTGGGCTTTGATCTGGTTGACACGGTTTTCGATGTTTTTCTCATCACCAGAACCATTTACAATGGTCGTATTATCTTTATCAATATTTACTTTTTCCGCTTTACCTAGCATATCTACAGTTGCATTCTCCAACGTGATGCCCTGGTCCTCAGAAATGACCGTTCCGCCAGTCAATACGGCGATATCTTCAAGCATTGCTTTTCTACGGTCGCCAAAGCCAGGTGCTTTTACTGCAGCGATCTTCAATGAACCACGAAGTTTGTTAACGACCAATGTTGCTAATGCTTCTCCTTCGATATCCTCTGCAATGATCAGTAAAGGTTTTCCGTTTTGCGCAGCTGGCTCTAATATCGGCATGAGATCCTTCATCGCGGTTATTTTCTTATCAACGATGAGGATTTGTGGATCTTCCAGATCAGTTACCATTTTTTCATTATCAGTAACGAAGTATGGTGACAGGTAACCACGGTCAAACTGCATTCCCTCTACAACTTCCACGGATGTTTCAATTCCTTTAGCTTCTTCTACGGTGATCACACCTTCTTTGCCTACTTTGCCAAAAGCTTCAGCGATCAGTTCGCCTACAAGCTCGTCATTGTTGGCAGAAATTGAAGCCACTTGTTTTATCTTGTCGGAGGAATCTCCAACTTCTTCAGCTTGATCTTGTAATTTTTTTGTAACTTCTGCTACGGCTTTATCAATACCTGCTTTAAGCTCCATAGGGTTTGCTCCTGAAGCAACGTTCTTCAAGCCTTCTTTGACAATAGCTTGAGCAAGAACAGTAGCAGTGGTCGTACCATCACCAGCAAGGTCATTAGTCTTGGATGCGACTTCCTTGACCATTTGTGCACCCATGTTCTGATGCTCGTTCTCGAGCTCTATTTCTTTGGCAACGCTCACGCCATCTTTTGTAACGGACGGCGCACCAAATGATTTACCCATGATCACATTCCTCCCTCGCGGGCCTAAGGTTACTTTTACAGCGTCTGCTAAGGCGTCTACGCCTTCTTTTATTCCATTTCTAGCTTCAATATTGAATTTAATGTCTTTAGCCATTTTGTTTATTTTTTAGTTAATGAATGATTATTGATTATACGATAGCAAGGATATCATCTTCTCTCATCATGAGATACTCCTTGTCGTCAAACTTTAATTCTGTGCCGGAATACTTCCCGTAAATTACAGTATCGCCTTCTTTTACGGTCATATCGTGGTCTTTTTTACCTTTTCCCACGGCAACTACCGTTCCGCGTTGAGGTTTTTCCTTAGCGGTCTCTGGAATGATGATACCGCTTGCTGTTTTTTCTTCTGCGGCTTGTGGCTCTACAAGCACGCGGTCTGATAAGGGTTGAATGTTTATTGCCATTTTGAAATATTTTTTAAAATTTGATATACATAAGCGAAATATGTGCCAAGTTGGATAAACTGACAATTAGCCAAAAAAAATGCCAACTTGGCATAAGTTGGCATTTTTCAGTAAAGTTTTCTAACAGGTTTAATTGTTACCCTGACCATTATTAGGGTTCTTCGTATTGTCTGGTACTTCTGGGATGGTTTCTTTTGGTTGTTCTTGCTGGGTACCGTCGCCGTTCAATATCTTGGAGTCCGTCGCCCCGCTGTTCATGATGGTAACGTTGGACAATAATATCAGAACTAATAATAAAGTGGCGAGGAACCAGGTGCTTTTGTCCAGAAAGTCCGATGTCTGCTTCACTCCACCAACCTGCTGGGAACTGCTACCTCCAAAGGATGATGATATTCCACCACCTTTTGGATTTTGTACCATGATCGCCACGATCAATAAGAAAGCCACGATTAGAATTAATATTAGATATATAGTGAAAGTGCTCATGATCAATGCTTTTCTCGGAGTTGTTTGATTTTTTCAATTCGACTTGCAAAGAAACCATTTTTTTCGGGATTATTCAAAATTAATATCTTATAAGCTTGAATGGCCTTATCGTACTTCTTTTGTTCTACGAATATTTCGGCCAGGGTTTCTGTCATTAATTGTGAACTAGGAGTGTCCTTAACAGATAGTTCGTTCATCTTGGGTTCATATTCCTTAGGCGATGTGATGGATGGACTTTTCTTAATGAATTCATCTACTCTTTTCGAGGTCTTGGATGATAGGGAAGAATGCTCGCTTCTGAGTGGTTTCTCAGCGGACCTGTCGTTGTCATTTCTCTTTATCTTTGGCTTTTGGGTCGACCTGAGCCATGCGTTAAAATCCCTTTTTTTGCCTGTTATCGTTTTATTCGTTTCCGCATCATAAAATTTTTGAAGTTCTGATAAATTTTGTGATGGTTCTTTTGATAATTTTAGCTCATCTTGGGTAAGGTCAACGACGCGTTCCTCCTGCATATCTCTTTGCACCTGATCCGCTACTTTCTTGTAGACGTTCTCATCTATGTTGATGAAGTCGAAAAGTACTTCCCTCCCGCTCATTTGGATGGCTGCTTTTTCCAGAAAAACCTCATACTGGAACTTTCTATTAGACCTTAGTAATTTTAATATTAATGGATAGGTCGCCTGGAAATAAGGATATTTATCCCTAACCGCCATGAGGTCATATAAGGACTTGAACTCCAATTTTTCCGGTTCTTCGATGTAATGAATCAGTTCTTTTCTTTCCATCACCAGTTCGTTAGGGATCTGCTAAAAATGTCTTGAGTGATACGAGTGAATATCTCATCCAATGCTTGCTGTAAGGTGTTTCCTGTCAGTTGTTGATTAGCTGCATAGTCAAAGTAGAACGAAAATCGTTCCTCAAAGTCCTTGTCGTGGTTCAGTGTGTTCGTATACCTTACATTAATAGTTATTGTCAATCTGTTTTGGGCGGCTGTATCCTGACTGGTCGCCGTCATTGGAGCAACATAGTATTCTACGATCTCGCCCTCATAGATGAGGTCACCGTTAGTGTTAGTTAGCCCTAAATTGGTCTGGTTCTGGATAAAATCCTGTAATTGTAAGGTGAACGTCCTGTCTATTCCTGGTTCTACGATAGGAGCTTCATTATTAAAAAAGTTCACCTGGAAAGTTTCAGCATTACCAGTATCTGCACCACTAAAAGTATAAACACCACAACTATGTGTAACAAGATAGGCAAAGCAAAAAAATAAAATTCGGTATCTTTTCATCTATTTTTTTTCCTAAAAGTTGTATTGCTTGATCTTTCGATACAGTGTCCTTTCACTGATACCAAGTTCATCAGCAGCTGGTTTTCTCCTTCCTTCATGTCTTTCCAGGGATTTTTTTATCAACTCGTATTCTTTGTCTTGTAATGATAAAGGCTCTTCTTCTTCTACCTCTTCAGCAAAATCGAACTTATCGTTAACGGCATTATCATTTGTTTTTTGTGAATAGTTATCTTCCAAAGGGTAATCCAGGAATTCAGCCTTGTTCTTGTTTTCATCATGTTCTGACTTGAACTCTTCTATGGCTTCTGAATCGTCATTATAGATCTTGCTGATCAGGTTTTTGTTCTTTTGATGCACATCATTGCTATTTCCTTCGCGCATAAGCTCCATAGTAAGTTTTTTCAGGTCATTAATATCGTTACGCATATCAAAGAGGATCTTGTAAAGGATCTCTCTTTCATTGCTAAAGTCGCTTTGGTTCCTTGCTTTATCTATAACAGAAGGAAGGTTTGAACTCGTCCCAGGCAGATAGCTCGTTATCTGGTCCGCATTGACAAGTCTTTCTTTCTCGAGGACCGATATTTGCTCGGTTACGTTCTTCAATTGACGGATATTGCCAGGCCAGCGGCATTGCTTCAACTTTTGCTGGGCATCTTCGGTTAATCTTACCGTTGGCATATTGTACTTATGGGCAAAATCAGAGGCGAACTTCCTGAACAGTAAATGAATATCCTCTGGGCGTTCTCTTAAAGGGGGAAGATTGATCTCTATAGTGCTAAGCCGGTAAAACAGGTCTTCTCTGAACTTTTCTTTTTTTATGGCTTCTTTCATGTTCACGTTAGTAGCAGCTACAATGCGCACATCGGTCTTGTTGACCTGAGAGGAACCAACTCTGATATATTCGCCGTTCTCTATGACCCTTAGTAATCTTACCTGGGTCGTTAGTGGGAGTTCACCTACTTCATCTAAGAATATGGTGCCGCCATCGGCTTCCTGGAAATATCCTTTCCTCGCTTGATTCGCTCCCGTGAAAGCTCCTTTTTCATGCCCAAAGAGTTCGCTGTCTATCGTACCTTCGGGAATGGCACCGCAGTTGACAGCGATGTACTTGGCGTGTTTTCGCAGCGATAGTGCATGAATGATCTTGGGTAAGGTTTCTTTCCCAACACCACTTTCCCCTGTGATAAGTACAGAAATATCCGTTGGAGCCACACCTACACACTTTTCTAAAGCCCTGTTCAGCTTAGGGTCATTACCTATGATCTCAAATCTTTGTTTGATGGATTGTAGTGATTCCATGGTCTATTCCGCTTTTTCTATGGCGTCACCTATCAATGTCGCCGTGGTGCAATCCTTTATTTTAACGTTTACCAGGTCGCCTACTTGATAGTTTTGCTTTGGGAATACTACCATAGTATTCTGAGAATTCCTGCCGGCCCAATGCTCATCGGACTTCTTGGATGTTTTTTCTATCAAGACCTCTTCTGTATTGCCCAGATGCGACTTGGTTCGATAATGAGAATGTTCCCTTTGTAAAGCGATGATCTCCTGTAATCTTCTTTTTTTCACTTCCTGAGGGACATCGTCTTGCATCTTCTTGCCAGCCACCGTTCCGGGTCGTTCTGAATAAGCGAACATGAAGCCGAAATCATACTTCACATATTCCATCAGCGTTAAGGTATCTTGATGGTCTTCTTCCGTTTCTGAAGGGAATCCGGCGATCATATCCTGGGAGATGCCGCACTCCGGGATGATGCTCCTGATGTTATCTATCAGTTCCATATATTCCTGACGCGTATGCAGTCTGTTCATTTTCTTGAGGATTCGGTCACTTCCACTTTGTACAGGCAAATGGATGTAGTTACAGATATTCTTATGTTTTGCCATGGTCCTGATCACATCCAGGGTCATATCTTGCGGATTAGAGGTGGAAAAGCGAATGCGCATCCTGGGTTGAGCCTTAGCCACCATGTCCAATAAACCTGAAAAACCTACTGCTGTGGCCTTTTGCATCTCAGAGGCTTTCCTGAAGTCTTTCTTGAGTCCGCCACCATACCATAAGTAGCTATCCACATTCTGACCTAACAAGGTTATTTCTTTATATCCTTTATCTGCAAGGTCGCTTACTTCATTAATGATGCTTCTGGGGTCACGACTTCTTTCCCTACCTCTAGTGAAAGGGACTACACAAAAAGTACACATATTATCACATCCACGCGTGATGGAAACAAAGGCACTTACACCATTACTCTGCAACCTGACAGGCTGGACATCGCCGTAGGTTTCTTCCTTGGATAAGATAACGTTTACAGCATTCCTTCCATCTTCCACTTCTTTGACCAATTTAGGAAGGTCTTTATAAGCATCAGGTCCAACGACAAGGTCAACGATCTTTTCTTCTTCCAGGAATTTACTTTTTAATCTTTCAGCCATACATCCCAATACACCAACCTTCATTTTAGGATTATCCTCTTTTACCGCATTGAACTTCTCCAGGCGTTTCCTCACCGTTTGTTCCGCTTTATCTCGTATGGAACAAGTATTAACCAGGACGAGGTCTGCCTCTTTGAGCGAGTCAGTGGTGTTATAACCTTCTTTATTCATAATAGAAGCAACGATCTCACTATCGCTGAAGTTCATTTGACAGCCGTAGCTCTCAAGATAAAGTTTTTTAGTATTGTTCTGATGCTGTTCTCTTTCCAGTGTTGTTCCTTGCTGATCGGCTAATATCGCTTTCATGGTCAAAAGATGATTTCTGCAAAAATAGGATTTAATAAACTACTGACAAAGTGTCATTCAGTGATTTTTGCACGGTCAGTAAGAAGCGTTGAATTCGTTCATTTTTAAAACAAAAACAAAAAAATCTATTTTTGGCAACTAAACATCAAATCTTATTGAGGCGTTCAGAATTATTTTTTGCTTGTACCTTTCAGATCCTGGTATTATCCTTGAGCGCACAAAATTATGAGCATCAAATTTCGGTCAAGCATGATAATGACCTTTATTTCCTGACCGATCAGTACTATACAGCAGGCACTTTCGTAAGGTACGACAAACAGTTAAGCCAAACACCTTTAGAGCATAGACAATGGCATGTGCAATTGAGCCAGGAACTCTACACGCCTTCCACTAAAACACAACCCGACAGCATTTTTTTTGATAGGCCATTTGCAGGTATTCTAAGATTGAACGCGGGCATGCAGTACGTTTTACCCAAAAAAGCATTTTTCTTAGAGTTGGACTATGCTATGGCTGGTCCACAAACTAAAGCTGATGATGTCCATCAGGCTTTTCATAAACTGATTGATGAGCAAAGACCCGTCTGGGAATACCAGCTACCAGACCGGCATCATTTAAACATAAGTATAGAAAGCTGGCATGAGTTCAATACCAGTCTGCCATTCTTTACTAAGATGAGGTTTGAGAATAAAGCCAGTCTGGGAACGCTGGAGAATTTCTTTCAATCTGGCATAGCTCTTGACTTGAACAGGGAAGGACTTTTAAACAACGCATTATCGGCAGGAATACTCAATGCGAAAAACCCTTTCGTTCTTTCAACCGGTGTATATTATCGCTATCAATTGTTTGACGCTCGTATGGAAGGTCATCTTATCAATAGTAAAGCCATTTTTACAAGATCAACCATAGATCATGTATTAATGGTCAAAGCTTGCTTGAAATATCAGATCAATAATATAAGAGTTCAATTCTGGTATGAACAACAGACCAAAAAAAGGGTTTCTGTAGACGATCATAGATATTTAGGTATTCAAATAGGTGTTTTGTTCTGAATAGACATCTTATAATGAGAAGGTTAAGCATGTTCTTGCCCCTACTACACATCGATATCATTCAAGTTAATTATTAAAGAATAGAAAAAAAATAGGTTTGTAAAATAAAAATTACTCTAATTTTGCCTAACGAAATCTTAGTTTATGGCAAATGATCTAGTAATAGTCGAGTCACCCGCAAAGGCGAAGACGATCAAGAAATTCTTAGGGACAAACTACGAACTAGCCTCCAGTTACGGACATATTGCCGACCTTCCTGCCAAAGAGCTGGGAGTGGACGTAGAAAAAAATTTTGAGCCGGATTATCGGGTTACTAGCGATAAGAAGGATGTGGTAAGAAAACTTAAAAAACTAGCTAAAAAGTCCAATACGGTTTGGCTGGCCAGTGATGAAGATAGAGAAGGAGAAGCCATTGCCTGGCATTTAGCGGAAGAGCTAGACCTGAAGGACGTTAATGTTAAACGGATCGTTTTTCATGAGATCACTCGATCCGCCATACAGAACGCCATAGAAAATCCTCGTGATATAGATTATAATCTGGTGGATGCGCAAAGGGCGCGCAGGGTCTTGGATCGATTAGTCGGGTATGAGCTATCACCTATATTATGGAGAAAGGTCAAAGGCGGTTTGTCAGCTGGAAGAGTACAATCCGTAGCCGTGAGGCTGATCGTAGAAAGAGAAGAAGAGATAGAGAAGTTCTCGCCCAAGTCCTATTTTAGGGTAGATGGCGTCTTTAGAACATCAAAAAGCAATTTAAAGGCCAGACTGGACAAAAAACCGTCCTCAAAGCAAGAAGCCAGGGATTTTCTTGAACAACAAAAGAACGCAGCATTCAAGGTAGAGGAGATAGAGAAAAAGCCAGCGAAGAAAAATCCGGCGCCACCCTTCACCACCTCTACTTTACAACAAGATGCGGCCAGAAAATTATATTTTCCGGTGAGCAAGACCATGTCCATGGCGCAAAGACTTTATGAAAGCGGTTTGATCACCTATATGAGGACGGATAGTACGAACCTATCATTACAAGCGAAGCAATCCGCCGAAAGATCGATCAAAGACAATTATGGGGAACAATACCATAAAAGAAGGAATTTCAAGACCAATAACAAAGATGCGCAAGAAGCTCATGAGGCGATAAGACCAACGAACTTTGATAT
Organism: uncultured Psychroflexus sp.; assembly: GCA_913056525.1. Taxonomy (GTDB): domain Bacteria; phylum Bacteroidota; class Bacteroidia; order Flavobacteriales; family Flavobacteriaceae; genus Psychroflexus. The sequence goes on along the minus strand of CAJXLO010000010.1, from coordinate 25,118 downwards.
TTCAGAGATAGATGCGGAAAGAGATCAGCAGAGATTATATGAGCTGATATGGAAAAGAGCCATTGCTTCCCAGATGAGCGAAGCGCAGTTAGAAAGGACTAATTTAAAGATAGGTTCTGATAAAAGCGATGCCAAGTTCACCGCCAGAGGTGAAATCGTGAAGTTCGATGGATTTCTCAAGGTCTACCTGGAAAGTAAGGATGAAGATGAAGAAGATGAAGACAGCGGAATACTACCGCCGCTGAATGAAGGAGAAAAGTTAGAGAACGAGTCGATAACTGCAGTAGAAAGGTTTACCAAACCTAAGGCAAGATATACAGAAGCATCACTGGTAAAAGAGCTTGAGAAGTTAGGCATAGGTCGACCATCAACTTATGCACCTACCATTTCAACGATACAGAACAGAAAGTACATACAGAAAGGGGAATTTGAAGGAGAAGAAAGGAAATACACCCAACTACACCTTTCAGATAACAAGATAAAGAATGAACAACTTTCAGAAAAAGTGGGAAGTAATAAAGGAAAATTAGTACCAACCGATGTAGGTAGAGTTGTTAACGATTTTCTCGTCAATCATTTCAAAGGTATTCTGGACTATCATTTTACGGCGAAACTGGAAGAAGATTTTGATAAGATCGCACAAGGCAATAAAGATTGGCGTAAAGTGATGAACGAATTTTATGATAAGTTCCATCCTAATGTGAAGGATGTAGCCGAGAACGCTGAACGTGAAGTGGGCGAACGGGTCCTGGGTAAAGACCCTAAGACAGGAAAACCAGTAAGTGCACGTTTAGGGAAGTTCGGGCCCATGGTACAGATAGGTTCTGTAGAAGACGAGGAAAAGCCCAGATTCGCCAGCTTACAGCCTGGACAAACATTGCAGAACATCACTTACGAAGAGGCGATGGACCTTTTCAAGTTGCCTAAAGAGCTTGGAGAATATGAAGGAGAACCCGTTATGACCAATGTAGGTAGATATGGTCCTTATGTTAAGCATGGCAAGAAGTTCATCTCACTCGAAAAGGGAGAAGACCCACTTGATGTGAGCTTAGCAAGAGCGAAAGAGCTCATAGAACAAAAGAAAGAAGCGGAAAAACCTATATATCATTATAAGGGTGAAGGCGTTCAAAAAGGAATAGGTAGATTTGGGCCTTATCTTAAATGGAACGGGATGTTCATCAACGTGAACAAAAAATACGACTTTGAAAATCTGTCCGAACAAGATATAGAAGAACTTATAGAAGATAAGTTAAAGAAAGAGAAAGAAAAGTTGATACACCACTGGAAAGATGAAGGAATCAAAGTAGAAAAGACACGTTGGGGAAGGAGTAAGATAACCAAAGGAAAGAAGAAAGTGGAAATGCCCAAGACCTTTGATGCAAAAGCGATGTCGCTAGAAGAAGCCAGGGAAATCCTAGAAAAGAACACCAAAGGAGCAAAGAAAAAATCAACATCTAAAAAAAAGAATACAAAGACCAGGTCAACTAAAAAGAAGAAGTAGGTAATGTTAGAGTTCATAGAGCCTGTTGATGATGAGATGATCGAATTCTCATTTTCACTTAATAATAATCAGATAGGCAAGAACATTATTCATTATTCTGATGATGAAAGTCTTATTGCTAATGGAGCGGTTGTACTACTGTTCGTTCCAGAATATAGAGGTAGCTGTGATGTGACACCTTACGAAGTGGAAGAACAAATGAGTTCGATCAGGAAATCGTTCTATACACTGTATCTAGGGAATTGGAAACACGAGCTTGTGGACCTGGGAACCTTAAGGCCTGGCAATAAAATATCAGATACTTATTTCGCTTTAAGGAAGGTTACGGCAAAATTATTAAAGTATGGAGCGATACCTGTGATAATAGGCGGTAGTCAAGACCTGACCTATCACCAGTATAGGGCTTTCGATGAGTTGGAAAATATGACCAACATCGTCTCCGTGGATCATTATTTAGACCTTGGTGATAGTAAAACGCCACTGAACAACCACAACTTTCTGAGTCACCTGATCGTCAATAAACCTTATAATCTCTTCAATTATAGTGTTCTAGGTTATCAAACCTATTACAATGACATTGATGAAATAGACCTTTTTGATAAATTGTACTTTGAAACTTATAGATTAGGTGAGATAATGGACGACATCAAGGAAGTAGAGCCTGTCATGAGGGATGCGAACTTAGTCAGCCTGGATTGCAACAGCCTGATGTCATCTTCAAACATGCCAAATGGGTTCACATCAAGAGAGATCTGTCAGCTCACCAGATATGCTGGTATCAGTGAAAATATAAAAAGTATGGGCATTTATGAAATAAACAAAGCCAACGATACGTTACTCAATAACCTGATCGCACAAATGATCTGGTATTTCGTAGAAGGTCATAATTATCAAATGAAGGAAAGAATACATATAAACAATCCGGACTTCACTAAGTTCATAGTCCCAGTAAATAAAGAAGAGCTCATTTTTTATTTTAGTGAACTAACCAACAGGTGGTGGGTCCAGATTCCAAGCTTGAACTCTTACTCTGACAAACTAGAGCAGAACACACTACTAGCTTGTAGTAAAGGTGATTATTATGACGCTTGTAATCAGAAAATACCGGAAAGGTGGTATAAGGCCAAGCGTAAAAATCTAATATAGATTTAAAAAAATAGCTATTTTTTTGTTGTAGTTAACAAATTAATTGTTTTTTTGTGATAAAATAAATAGGTTTACAACCTCAAAATTTGGAAGTATGTTTAAAAATTTTGTTCTCATTTTATTTGTTTCCCTAATTATCGTGAGTTGCGGTAACAACAAACAAGGACAGCTCGTAGGTGTCAAAGGGAAGGAATGGTTTCCTGAAAAGCCTTATGGTATGGTACTTGTAGATGGCGGAGCTTTTATAATGGGAAATTCGGATTATGATGAAGCAGGTCTCAAGAACGCTCCACCAAAAACGGTGACCGTTACCTCTTTTTATATGGATGAAACGGAAATAACCAATGCTGAATACAGACAATTCGTTGAAAGAGTTAGAGACTCAGTTGTTCGGCAAAAATTAGCTGAAGCAGCTGAACTCTCAGGCGGTTCAGGAGGTGGTAATAATGCTGGCAATAATAATGGACGGTCAATCCAGGATTTCGCCTTTAAAAATGCACAAGGTCAAGGGAATAATAACCAGGGAGCTAACAACCAGGGCAATAATAACCAGACCCCTTTCCAACAATATTCAAAATTGTATGATCCGCTACAAAGGAAGTTGAACTGGAATGTGGATATTATTTGGAAGCCGTCCGAATTTCCAGATGAAGACTATGTGATGGTGATGGATGAATTCTATCTTCCTAAAGAACAGTCCTACAATGGAGAAAGAATGTTGGACGTGACAAAGTTCATCTACAATTATAAGACCATGGACATAGAAGCTGCTGCAAGGGATAAAGGTAATAGGGCAGATTACGTACAGGAAAGGAACGTTTCCGTTTATCCGGATACAACTGTTTGGATAAGGGATTTTAACTACTCCTACAACGAACCCATGCACAACGACTACTTTTCACATTCGGCGTATGATAATTATCCGGTCGTAGGTGTGAACTGGAAACAGGCAAAAGCATTTTGTAATTGGAGAACGAAAGAGCTGAACGACTTTAAAAAAAGAAAGGGCGAAGAGACGGTAAACAACTTTCGTCTTCCTACAGAAGCCGAATGGGAATACGCAGCCCGTGGAGGAATAGAGTCGGCAACTTATCCCTGGGGTGGTCCGTACACTAAGGATGATAGAGCTTGTTTCCTCGCTAACTTTAAACCTTTAAGAGGTGATTATGCCGCTGATAATGCTCTTTACACAGTTGAAGCAGATTCTTATAAACCAAATGGTTTTGGACTTTACAACATGTCAGGTAACGTATCAGAATGGGTAGACACTTCATATAACCCTTCATCCTACGAATACATGTCAAGTATGAATCCTAACGTTAACAACGCTGACAATCTGAGAAAAGTTATCAGAGGTGGTTCCTGGAAGGACGTCAGCTACTTTTTAAAAGTAAGCACAAGAGACTACGAGTACGCTGATTCAGCAAGAAGCTATATAGGGTTCAGAACTGTACAGAATTATTTAGGCAACACAACACAAAGTACATTTAGAAACTAATAAACAAAAAAGAATAAATAAACAATTATGGCACAATCTAAAACAAGAAAGAAAATCATGAACATGATCTACGGATTAGGCGCATCTGTAGTAATAATAGGAGCATTATTTAAAATATTACACTTGCCTGGAGGTAATGGAGTCCTGATGGTAGGCTTAATTACTGAAGCTCTTGTTTTTGCAGTAGCTGCTTTTGAACCGGTTGACACCGAATTAGACTGGTCAAAAGTATATCCTGAACTTGCTGGTGAAGACTCTAATGATAAAAAGGGGCAGGGACAAGGTCAGGATGAAGAAGGTATGCTATCTCAAAAATTAGATGAAATGCTTAAAGAAGCTAAGATAGATTCTAGTTTGATGGAAAGCCTGGGCGAAAGTATTAGGAATTTTGAAGGGGCTGCAAAAAATATGTCTCCAACCACTGAAGCTATGGACTCGCAAAAGAAATATAGCGAAGAGATGAGTCTGGCGGCCTCTCAGATGGAATCGCTGAACAATCTCTATAAAGTACAGGTTGAAAACGCCAGTAAACAAGCCGAAGTTAATGAAGCAGTTGCTGAAAATGCGGATAAACTTAAGAGTCAAATGGAATCACTGACCCAAAACCTATCTTCCCTTAACGGAGTTTATGGCAATATGCTAAGTGCAATGTCAACTAAGTAATCCGTTTCTATTCGTAATAATTCAATCTAAAAATATTTTATATGGCTGGAGGAAAACTTAGTCCAAGACAAAAAATGATAAATCTGATGTATTTGGTCTTCATTGCAATGTTGGCCCTTAATATGTCTAAAGAAGTGCTTACCGCTTTTGGTAATATCAATGAAGATCTGGTCGAAGCAAACCAATCTTTAAATCAAAAAAGTGAAGCTGCTTTAAAAGGTCTAGAGCAAAAGGCTGAAGACTCTCCAAAGCAATTTGAAGATGTCTATGCCCGTGCACAACTTGTTGATAAGTATACGTCAGCATACTACGACTATCTGGCTGGTTTTAAAGACGACCTAGAAGGAAGTGTGGATGATCCTAAAGATTATGAAACCATGGATAAAGGACTTTATCTTGAGGAAAACATGATCAGTGGTGGTAAACTAACTGATTATGGACAAAAGTTCATGGATAAAATGCAGGAATATAGAACAAGTATGTTAGAACTGATGGACAGCATTGAAGGAACAGCAAAGTTCGAGAAAACCATCAAAGAGAAATTTAGTGGTGATCCTATTGAAGATAGTGAAGGTATAGAGAAAAGTTATGTTGAATATCATTTTATAGGATTTCCATTAATTTCATCTATTACTAAAATTACGACGATGCAAAATCGGATTAAAAGGATTGAAAATGAGCTTTTTTCACAAATGTTAGCAGGTCAGTTAACTCAGGTAGCCTCAATGACTAACTATGAAACGCTACTTCAAACTACAAAAGGAGCTTATTATCAGGGAGAAAAGTTTGATGGTTCTATTGTCCTGGGTCGTACTGACAATACTACCGTGCCGCAAGAAGTTGATCTTAAGGTAGATGGTAGGAAATTACAGGAAGGTACTGATTATGAAATTAAAGAAGGCCAGGTTAAATTGAATGTTACTGCGGGTAGTGCTGGTGACCATAAGATTGAAGGGAAACTAACCTTTCAGCAAGATGGTGACCCAATAAACGTAAAAGTAGATCAATCATTCCAGGTAATCCCTAAACCTAATCAAGCCATCGTTTCAGCAGATAAGATGAACGTTGTTTACCGTGGCATTGATAACCCGATGACCGTTTCAATGCCCGGTGTTCCTAAAAATAAGATCACTGCTAATGTTTCTGGTAATCACAATTGGAGAAATGTAGATGGATCCCAGTATATGTTAACACCAGGAAGCGGTTCAGAAGTGAAGATAAATGTAACTGGTGTTATAGATGGTAAAGAATACCCATCTAGTGAAAAATTCAGAATTAAAAGTTTACCAAGACCTACACCTACTGTTAGAGGTCAGGTACAACAGGGTGGTGCGATAAAATTACCACGCCAGGCTTTAAAAGTGTCTCCTATAGGTGCTAAATTTGAAAATTTTGACTTTGATCTTCAACCCGTTGTGAAAAGGTTTACGATGAAGATACCTGGGCAACCTTCAATAGTTGTTAATGGAAATAGGCTGGACCAGAATGCTAAAGAAGCTCTGGACCTGGCCGGTAATGGAGATATTATACAGATATTTGATGTGAAGGCTGATGTGCCTGGTGTTAATGTTAAGAACATGCCAGCACTTTTAATACAAATAACAAATTGATCTAAAGATGAAACTAAGAACGATTTACTTATCACTTCTCGCATTGCTCCTAATGAACGGATCATTTGCACAAGTGAACAATATTCTTAATGCGGAAACTCCAGATGAGGTGGGTGAACTTACCGAAGACCAGAAAAAGTACAATGACGACAAACCACTACCTTATGGTTATGTGGGAGATAGGGATGTGCTTTGGTCAAAGGTTGTTTGGGAAACCATTGACCTGAACCAGAAAGTCAACTTTCCTTTATTATTTCCTACCGATTCAAGGAACTTTGGAAAGAATAGGAGGTCGCTTTTCCAGGTTTTGATCGATGCAATAGAAGAGGGTTCAAAAGATAATCCAGATGAAACCGCCATAACGGAAGTTTACAAACAGAGTTATTTCAATCAGAAAAGGACTTATGATGAAATCAAGGATGGTCTGAAAGCTATATTTTTTCCTGATGTTGCTTTGGAAATATTAGGTAAATATGGTATAACAGGTACAGATGCTCGTGAAAAGTTCAAGGAAAGAGCTATTGCTGGTACATTAGAAGATTATCCGAACTTATATTCGCCAGAGCTTATTTCAGAAATGGAACCGTTTATTATTCCTAGAGAGATTACGGGTGATGATATAGACCAGTACCTGATAAAAGGTATTTGGTACTTTGACAAACGTCAGGGTGAAATGAAGTACAGATTGCTAGGGATTGCACCGGCTGGATATGATATTCAAACACAAAATCCTAATTTCACAGGTGACCCTTCGATAACGCCCTTTTTCTGGGTTTGGTATCCAGATGCCAGGAATGCTCTCTATAAGGCCAATGTCCTCAATAAGGATAATAGTGCCAAACCACTTAATTTTGACCAGCTGTTAACAGCGAGAAGGTTTGATGCTAAGATCTATAAAACGGAAAATGTCTATGAAGATAGGGAAATCGATGATTATATAGAGAACAATGCAATGATGCAGCTTCTAGAATCCAATCGTATCAAAGAAGAAATAAGGAATTTTGAACTTGATATGTGGAATTATTAACCCTTATCTAAAAAACTTTAAAGTCCTAATTAGTATTCAAACTATTAATTAGGATTTTTTTATGCTAGATCATTTAGTAGTCGGTAGCGGTATAGGTGCGTTTTCTATATGTAGACGTTTATCTAAGCATCAAAAGGAATTTAAGATCATTTCAGACCATGAAAAGAGTGCTACGTCTGTAGCTGGAGGTATTATTAATCCTGTTGTGCTCAAACGCTTTAAACCCTTTTGGAATGCTTTAGAATTCTATAACGAGGCCATAGATTTTTACGAACGGTTACAACAAGAAGATGATTTCGAACTAGTTAATGAAAAGAACGTTTTCAGGATCTTTTCAAGTATTAAAGAACAAAATGATTGGTTTAATGTGCTGGAAAGACCCGTATTGAGAAATTTTCTGTTACCTGATGTGGAGGAAGCACCACCTGAGTTAAAAGCTGATTTCAAAACAGGTAAAATGAAGAATGCTTTCCTGGTTCATGCTGATCTTCTACTTGACCATTTTTACCAAAGCTACCACAATGAAATTGAAAGCTTTAGCTTTGATCATTCAAAATTGATCTTCAGAAATGATTATTTTGAATATGAAGGACTTAAGTTCAGGAAGATCATATTCTTAGAAGGACATAAGGTTATCAACAATCCTTTCTTTAGTTATTTACCTATTTATGGGAACAGAGGTGATTATTTGATATTTCGATCTCCAGAATTAAAGGTTGATGATCTCGTAAAAGGTAAAGAGTTTCTCATACCTATTGGTAATAACCTCTATAAATTTGGAGCAACCTTTGACAGGAATTATCTAAAAAACAAAACACCTCTAAAATTTCAGGAACTTTTGATCGGTTCACTAAGAAAGCTTATAAATGTTGATTTTGAAGTGGTAAGATTTGAATCTGGAATAAGACCTAACGTTAAGGATAGAAGACCTGTCCTTGGAGAGCATCCAGTTCATAAAAATTTATTTATCATGAACGGTTTTGGGAGTAGAGGTTTGTTCATGGCTCCATTACTATCAAAATGGATGTACGATCATGTTGAGCATGGACATGAACTGTCGAGAGAAGTAGACATCAAGCGTTTTCATGATTTCTATTAACATCTTTCTCCTTATCATAATTTAAAAATAAGTTTATCCAAATGTTCCTGGAAAGTCTCATTATAACCGGCATAAGTGCTGTTAGCACCACAATGATGGCAATGAACGAAGTTACCTTTGAAGCCCCTATGAAGAAATAACTTATTATAAAGGTCGCTACGGCAAATGCAACGCCCAGAGCATAGCTTACGTACATCGCTCCATAAAAGAAAGAAGGTTCTATTTTATATTTCGTACCACAATGTCCGCATGCCTCATACATATCATATATTTTCTTAAGCCTATAAGGATTTTTTTCCTTATACATGTTCTCATTATGACAAACAGGACAAGCACCTGTTATGATGCTATATATTTTAGAACCTTTAAACATATTAGATATTAGTATATTTTACAAAAATAACAATCTTTGCACAAAACAAAGTAACTCATGTTACATGTGAACGATCTATCATTAAGCTTCGGAGGAGAGACCTTGTTCGATCAGCTAAGTTTCAAATTGTCAAAAGGCGATAGAATAGGCCTAATAGGGAAGAACGGCGCGGGCAAGTCCACGATGTTGCGCATTTTAAATGGTGATCAAAGTTACAATTCCGGTAGTATATCCTTAAAAAAGGAGTGCTCTATAGGAATGCTCAAGCAGGATGTTGATTTTAAAGACGAGCACAGCATATTTGATGAAGCTTGCTTAGCATTCGAAGACCTCATGGAGATCGAAACTAAACTGGAAGAGATCAATAAGCAACTTGCTGAAAGAGAAGATTACGAAAGTGAGTCCTACGAAAAGTTACTGATCGACCTTAGTGAATATCAACAACAATATGAGCTTAAAGATGGTTATAACTATCAAGCTAAAGTAGAAAAGATCCTTAAAGGCTTAGGTTTTACCAGGGAAGACTTTAATCGACCAACAAGCGAATTGTCCGGTGGATGGCGAATGCGAATTGAATTAGCTAAACTATTACTCCAGGAGAATGATCTATTATTATTGGATGAACCCACAAATCATCTTGATATTGAAAGTATCATATGGTTTGAGAACTTCCTTAAGGAAATTGCATCCTGTGTTGTCCTGGTATCACACGATAAACAATTCCTCGACAACGTAACCAATAGGACGATCGAACTTTCTTTCGGAAAGATATACGACTATAACAAGCCTTATTCTGAATTTAAGAAATTACGGGAAGAAATACAGGAACAGCAAATAGCTGCTAAAAAAAATCAGGATAAGGAAATCGAACAAACCCAAAAGCTGATCGATAAATTCCGAGCTAAAGCTAATAAAGCATCCATGGCGCAGTCGCTCATCAAGAAACTTGAAAAAACAGAACGCATTCAGGTCGATCAGGATGATGAAAATTTGATGAAAATCAGCTTCAATGTAAGTCATCAGCCGGGAAAGGTTATTATGAAGGCAGATGAGGTCGCAAAAAGCTTTGGAGATAAAAAAGTGCTCAACGAGGTGTCCTTTACTATAGACAGAGGAAATAAAATAGCATTCGTAGGACAGAATGGCCAGGGAAAATCCACACTGGCTAAGATCATTATTGGAGAGATCCAGCACAAGGGGAAATTAGAGCTGGGTCACAATGTTGAAATAGGATATTTTGCTCAAGATCAAGCTGATCATCTCAACGAACGGCTTACCTTAATGGAAACAATGGAAGAAGTTGCTACGGAAAGAAACCATTACAAGATAAGGGATATTTTAGGTTCCTTCCTATTTTCTGGTGACGATGTTTTTAAACCAGTCAAAGTTCTTTCTGGAGGCGAACGTAACAGACTAGCCCTTGCAAAGTTGATGTTGATGCCCTTCAATACGCTTATCATGGATGAGCCCACGAACCATTTGGATATCACATCAAAGAACATTTTAAAACAAGCTTTACAGAACTTTGAAGGAACACTGATTCTGATATCCCATGACAGGGATTTTTTACAAGATATCGTCCAGGTCATCTATGAATTCAGGGACCAGCAAGTAAAACCGTTCCTTGGAACCATCAATGAGTACTTAGCGCATAGGAAAATGGAAAGCATGCGAGAGGTTGAAGCCTCATCTAAAGCAAAGAAGAAAAGAAAGAAAAAAGCGAAGCCAGCTAATGTTAACATCCAAGATAAAAAGATGCTTGACCGAATAGAATCCAAAATAGCTAAGAATGAGAAACTACTTGAAAAGAAGGATAAAGAACTGGCCAAAGCCTACCAGGAAAATGATGATAATAATGAAAACGAGCTCAAAAAGTATAAAAAACTAAAGAAAGAACAAGATGAACTGATGAGAGAATGGGAGATGATCGCTGAAAGATTAGAAGAATAGTCATGGAAGAAAAATACATCCAGTGTCCCCACTGTTGGGAACGAATAAGTATGCTTATAGACTTTTCTGTTGATGAACAGAGCTATGTTGAAGATTGTGAAATATGCTGTAACCCACTAGAAATTAAGGTTTTAATAGAGGACGGCCAGGTTATATCTATAGAAGCGGATCCCTTAGGGCAATAAAATAGAATATTTTTTCAATATCTTTTATTTATTTGTATATTTGCATTTTAATTTGCAATCAGGTTTTAATTGCACCATAGATTGGTAAAAGGTTTTAAGTAGGATTTATACATAATAAAATATTAAGAATATATCGCGGGGTAGAGCAGTAGGTAGCTCGTCGGGCTCATAACCCGAAGGTCACTGGTTCGAGTCCAGTCCCCGCTACAAGTAAAAGGAGCAGAACAGCTCCTTTTTTTATGCATTTTATTCAATGAAAATGGAAGAATATGCAGTTTACGTATTAAAATCTCTTTCATCAGAAAAACATTATGTTGGTTACACTTCAGATCTGATAACCAGATTCCAATCACACAATAGCCTGGGAAAAAAAGGATTTACAACACGATATCGACCTTGGAAAGTAATTCATGTAGAAGTTTATACAACAAAAAAGCAAGCAATGAATCGCGAAAAATATTTAAAGAGTGGTCATGGAAGAGAATGGATGAAAAAAAATATTGACGATTATTAACTCAAGAGGCTCATATCCGCCTGAGGCGGACACTGGTTCCACCGAAGCTTCGGTGCAGTCCCCGCTACTAACTAAGGAGCTAAAAGGCTCCTTTTTTTATGTAATTTTTTTGATTTGATCAATGATGGACGAGAAGTTTATCCCGAGCCAGGTCGAGGGAAGTCCAGTCCACGCTAATAACTAGGGAGCTAAAACACTCCTTTTTTTATGCAATTTTTCCTGATTTCTCCTTCGATACTTTTTTACAGTTTTTTTTATCATGTTCTTTTAACTCTACAAGTAAAGTTCTTTTTTTGAGTGGCCTTATATCATCGGGGTCTCCATATCCAAATTGAGCTTATACATTATAACTTATTAAAAAAATGAGGTAAAGTGAGGTGAAATGTTTAATCATGATAATTTTTTAAATTATAGTTAATTATACTAAATATTTACAAACTAAAAATTAGAATAAAAATATTTAAATGGAGCAAACGCTCTTTTTCGTAAAAATAGCTCATCTCCTAATGCTTTAATAACTCAAAATTATTCGTAATTTTAAACTCAAAAATCATTAATATGTCAAATTTTATTGAGCATAGCTTAGTAGACAATATAGCTTACTTAAAATTTAATCGTTCCAATAAATACAACAGCTTCCATCGGGAGATGGCCTTAGAACTCCAAAAAAAATTAGATGATTGCATCAGGGATCAAGAAACAAGAGCCATTGTTCTGACTGGAAAAGGGAAAGCATTTAGCGCCGGTCAGGATCTAGGCGAAGTTACGAACCCTGATCAAAATCCGGGATTCAAAAAAATATTAGAAGAACATTACAACCCGATCGTGACGCGGATCAGGAATATTGAAATGCCGGTTATTGCAGCGGTAAATGGGGTTGCGGCCGGAGCAGGAGCAAACATTGCACTTTGCTGTGACATTGTGGTCGCATCTGAAAAAGCAAGTTTTATTCAGGCTTTCTCAAAGATCGGTTTGATACCGGATAGCGGTGGCACTTATTTCTTACCTAGGCTGATCGGTTTTCAGCGCGCCTCCGCATTAGCTATGCTGGGCGATAAGATCGATGCTTTTGAAGCAGAACGTATCGGACTTATCTATACGTACTATTCATCAGAAACCTTTGATGACGAAGTAAGCAAATTAGCTCATAAGCTTGCCAATATGCCAACACAAGCATTGGCATTCACCAAAAAAGCCCTTAATCGGTCCATGCAGAACGATTTTGAAGAACAATTGGCCTTAGAATCAAAATACCAGATCGCCTCAGCAGAAACCAAGGATTATAAAGAAGGCGTCAATGCTTTCATCGAGAAAAGAGAAGCTCATTTTAAAGGAAAATAAAATATTGTATTTATGAATATAGCAGTAATAGGCTCAGGAACAATGGGTAGCGGCATTGCTCAAGTAGCATCACAAGCAGGAAATAGGGTAAAAGTTTTTGATAAGGATCCAGATGCTTTACAAAAAGCTGAGGGATCATTGGATAAGGTCCTTGATCGGTTGATCGAAAAAGGTCGGATAGATGAAGAAAGAAAAAATGAGATCCAGTCCAATATCACTTATGTAGATCAATTAGCTGACCTGGCTGATGCCGAATTTACCATTGAAGCCATAGTTGAAGATTTGGAAATTAAGCAAAAGGTTTTTCAAGAATTGGAATCGTATCAAAGCAAAGATGCTGTTATAGCCAGCAATACTTCATCATTATCCATTGCATCTATCGCTTCCTGTCTTGATGAGCCGCAGCGATTTTTAGGCGTCCATTTCTTTAATCCGGCGCCTTTAATGCCACTGGTGGAAGTGGTTCCAGCGGTTCAAACGGATAAAAAGGTCTTTGACAAAACATTCACTACCCTAAAGAACTGGGGCAAATCAACGGTAAAAGCTAAGGATACACCCGGATTTATCGTGAATCGTGTCGCCAGACCTTTTTATGGGGAAGCCTTGCGAATACTTGAAGAATCAGCTTTTGGGATCACCCAGGATCAATCCGGAATAGCCACTATCGATTGGGCGATGAAAGAATTGGGCGGTTTTAAGATGGGACCTTTTCATCTTATGGATTTTATAGGTAACGACATTAACTACACGGTTAGCGAAACCGTCTTCAAAGCTTTTTATTACGACCCCAGATATAAACCCTCTTTAACACAGAAACGCTATGTGGAAGCTGGATATTTAGGTAAAAAATCAGGAAAAGGCTTTTATGATCATAATGAACAAGAGGATATCAAACCGGATACTGATACCTCTAAAGGCCAAAAAGTATTTGAAAGGATACTGGTGATGCTGATCAATGAAGCGGCGGATGCACTACACATGAACGTAGCTTCTGCTACCGATATCGATCTTGCCATGACAAAAGGCGTTAGATATCCTAAGGGTTTACTGGCCTGGGCAAACGAAAAAGGCATTAACTGGTGTGTTGATAAAATGGATAAACTCTATGACACTTATCATGAAGACCGATACCGTTGTAGCCCGATACTCAGGAAAATGGACAAACAAAATATCACTTTTGACGTTTGAACATGCTTGTACCGGAACAGATATTAAAAAAAATGTTTGATAATGATCCGTTTAGCCAGTGGCTAGGTATTGAAGTCTTGCAAATGGATAAAGGCTATTGTCAATTAAAATTATCGGTAAGAGAGGAAATGCTCAATGGATTCCAGGTGGCACACGGAGGCATTGCTTATAGTTTGGCAGATTCCGCATTGGCATTTGCATCGAATTCACACGGTCGGCATGCACTTTCTATCGATACATCGATCAATCATTTCGAAAAAGTTGTATTAAACGACCAATTGATCGCGACAGCAACTGAAGAATCCCTGAAGCCAAAAGTTGGTTGCTATCGGGTAGAAATCAAAAAAGAGGATGAGCTCGTTGCCCTTTTTAAAGGAACGGTTTATCGCAGTAGTAAAGAATGGACTTAAAAATTAAAATATGGACGCATATATAATCGATGGAATAAGAACGCCAATAGGCAATTATAAAGGTGTGTTATCGCCCGTAAGAACAGATGATCTCGGTGCTTTGGTCATCAAAGAGATCATCAAAAGGAACCCTGATATCGATGTTAATGATATTGACGATGTTATTATGGGTTGTGCTAACCAGGCCGGCGAAGATAACCGCAACGTAGCTAGAATGTGCTCGCTTTTGGCCGGATTACCTTACAGTATTCCCGGTGAGACCGTAAATAGATTATGCAGTAGCGGTTTATCAGCCATCATACATGCTAATCGTGCGATCAAAGCTGGAGATGGTGATTTGTTCATCTCCGGTGGAATTGAACACATGACGCGCGGACCTTATGCGATATCTAAACCGTCCACTGCCTACGGGAACGATTCAAAAATGTACGACACCAGCTTTGGTTGGAGATTCGTTAATCCAAAAATGCATGAAATGTATGGAACTGATGGTATGGGAATGACAGCAGAAAATCTAGTAGATATTCATAAGATCAGTCGTGAAGACCAGGATGCTTTTGCTTATAATAGCCAGATGAAAGCTACAAGAGCTATGGAGAGTGGCAGATTAGCTGATGAGATCAAAGAAGTAGAAATACCAAGGCGAAAAAAAGAACCACTTGTTGTTGAACAAGATGAGTTCATCAAACCACAAACTAAGTTGGAAATTTTAGCCAAACTCAGACCGGCATTTAGGAAAGATGGAACAGTAACCGCAGGTAATTCATCTGGATTAAACGACGGTGCAGCAGCACTTATCGTAGCATCTGACAAAGCCGTTGATAAATACGCATTACAACCCAAAGCTAAGATCCTAAGCTCTGCTGTAGTTGGTGTTGAACCGCGGATCATGGGAATCGGTCCGGTAGAAGCTTCGAACAAAGCATTGAAAAAAGCTGGATTAAGCATGGAAGATATGGACATAATAGAGCTAAATGAAGCTTTTGCAGCCCAATCGCTGGCCTGTATCCGTGAATGGGGTTTAAAGGATGATGATAAGCGAATTAATCCTAATGGCGGCGCTATCGCCATTGGCCATCCATTAGGAGTAACCGGCGCTAGATTAGCCAATACAGCTGCTATAGAATTACAAAAGACCAACAAAAAATACGCTCTCGTAACCATGTGTGTTGGTGTTGGTCAAGGTTATGCGGCTGTTCTTGAAAATGTTTAATGATGTTGAGCCAAGCGAATTCCCCTGAGCGAATTGATTCGGGAAGCGAATAGATGCTGGAAAGATCTAACGCATTGATTTGAGTAAATATGTTTTATATTTATACAAATTAAATACTATGACGACTTTTACTTGTTCATTACCGGATGACTTACTGAATGATCTGAGCGAAAAAGCTAATGATCTAAAAATGCCAAAAAAAAAGATTATTGAAAATGCATTGATAATATATTTAGAGCAATTGGATAAAGCCGCTTATAGGAAATCATATGAAAGAATGGCTAAAGATGAAGATATGATCAATATGGCAGAAGAAGGTATGGCTGATTATTTTGATCAACCCAATAAGTTAGATCAAGAATGAAGCAATGTGAAATTTGGGATGCTTTTTTTTTGGATTCGGCTAAATCAAGTTGATATAAATATAGACTCGCTCATTTACTTTTCAGCGTATCTTAATATCAATCAAATTAAAATTGTTAATTTATAAATATGTTTTATATTTACAAAAATTAAATATTATGACGACTTTTACATCTTCATTACCAGACGATCTGTTAAAAAACTTAGACGAAACTTCCAAAGAATTAAAAACACCTAAAAACAAAATCATCGAAAAAGCATTAAAATCGTTTTTAGATGAGATTCAACGGGCTAAATATGCTGAATCATTTATAAGAGCTTCTAAACACAATGATATAATGGCAATAGCAGAAGAAGGAATGGCAGATTATCATAGGATGATCAAAGATCTGGAAAAAGATGAATAAATCATCTAAAATAAATATACGTCAAGCTGAAATATGGCAGGTCTATTTTGACCCTATAAAAGGTAGTGAACAATCAGGTAATAGACCAGCAGTTGTCATAAGCGGAGATACGCTTAACAAAAATTTAGATATAATCATTGTCTGTCCGCTTACAACATCAGTTCATTATTTTGAGGGAAATCTAATACTTAATCCAAACCAAGATAATGGACTATCCAAATTATCAGAGGTAATTGTATTTCATGTTCGGTCTATTTCAAAACTCCGATTCAAAAAGAAAATTGGAATAATCACTAATTATGAATTAAACCACATCAAAAACACACTTAACGACCTTTTAAAATATTAAATATGCAAACCACACAAAGCTATATTCAGGGAAGCTGGACACAGGGAAAAGGAACGGATCAACCGATATATGATTCCGTTTCCGGCGAACATTTTACTAACATTAGCGTTAACGGATTACCGGTTGCTGATACTTTAGCTTATGGAAGAGAAAAAGGAGATGCATTACGAAAAATGACGTTTCAGGAACGCGGAATGATGCTTAAGAAATTGGCTTACTATTTAAACAGGCGCAAAAAAGCATTTTATGAGCTAAGTTACAGAACCGGAGCTACTAAAAGAGATTCCTGGTTTGATATAGATGGTGGTTTTGGAAATTTATTTGCTAATGCTTCACTAAGAAAAGTTTTCCCAAATCAGCCATTTGATGTAGAAGGTGATCCGGTGGATTTGTCCCGAGGCGGTAAATTTATGGCACATCATATTTTAGTACCTAAAGAAGGTGTGGCCGTTCATATCAATGCATTTAATTTTCCTGTTTGGGGCATGTTAGAAAAATGTGCCGTCAACTGGATGTCCGGTGTTCCAGCCGTGGTATTGCCTGCGCCACAATCGGCTTATTTAACTGAAGCTGTTGTCAGGTCCATCATCGAGTCAAATATATTGCCTGAAGGTGCTTTACAATTGATCAGCGGAACGGTTCCAACCATATTAGATAATGTGGAAAGTCAGGATACGGTAACTTTTACTGGATCAGCATCAACGGGTAGAAAACTCAAAAAACATCCTAAAATAATCGATGAGGCAGTTTCATTCACTATGGAAGCAGATTCTTTAAATGCTTGCATTTTAGGGGAAGACGCAAAACCGGGAACACCAGAATTTGATCTGTTCATCAAAGAAGTCAGAAATGAGCTCACGGTAAAATGCGGACAAAAATGTACGGCGATCAGAAGAATGATCGTCCCGGAAGACCTTATTGAAGACGTGCAGATCGCTTTAGGCAGATCTTTAGATAAGGTCAGCATAGGTGATCCGCGCAAGAAAGAAGTTCGGATGGGAACCCTGATCGATCGAGAGCAATTAGAGGAAGTTAAACGCAATGTGTCCAGGCTTAATGAAAAAGCAGATCTGGTGTATGGCGATTTCAATCCTACCGATACCCTTGGTGCTGATTTTTCAAAAGGAGCTTTTATAAAGCCATTAGTATTGAGAGATGACCATCCTTTAGAAAATGATGCTTCACATACGATTGAAGCTTTTGGACCGGTTGGAACAATAATGCCTTATCAAGATCTAGATGAAGCCATTGCTTTATCTAAAAAAGGGAAAGGATCGCTAGTAAGTTCAATTTTCACCAATAATGATCAGCTGGCAAAAGAATATACCGTTAAAGCGGCTTCACATCATGGTAGAATTATGGCAATTAATCGGGAATCCGCTAAGCAAAGTACCGGTCACGGTTCGCCGCTACCTTATTTAATTCATGGCGGTCCCGGACGTGCCGGCGGCAGTGAAGAAATGGGAGGAAAGCGGGGAATTCGCCATTTTATGCAGCGCTGTGCCATTCAGGGAAGCCCAACAACATTAACAGAGATCACCGGAATTTATCAACCTAAAGCCGATTATAAGGAATCAGCAAAACATCCTTTTGCCTATCATTGGGAGGATATTCAGCCAGGCATGTCGCTTAAAACGCATAATAGAACTTTAACGGATACTGATATCATCAACTTTGGTAATCTTACCTGGGATCACTTTTATGCGCATACCGATATCACTTCTTTAGAAGGAAGTATTTTTGAAAAAAGGACAGCACACGGTTATTTCATCATATCTGCAGCTGCCGGTTTATTTGTTTATCCTAATAAAGGTCCGGTCGCGGCCAATTACGGACTCGAAGAGATCAGATTCCTGCGACCACTTTATCATAATGATACGATCCATGTTAGACTGACCTGTAAAGAAAAGATCGACCGCGAGCAAAAAGGAAAGGAATTACCCAGCGGGATCGTAAAATGGTACGTTGAGGTGTTTGACACAGAAGCAGTGGAGGAGGAAGATAAGTTAGTTGCCATCGCTACGATCCTGACCATGGTCCAAAAGAAACAAAATGTTTTCCATGATATTGACCGGGATTTTCTTGAATTTAAGTTAAGGGAACTCACATCAGAGCAACAACCTAAATGGGGAAAAATGACGCCTCAGCACATGGTAGAACACCTAGAATTCAGCTTTAAGATAGCTACTGGCGAGATACAGGACTTTGAAATAGCCACACCTGAAGATCATCTGGAAAAAGTACAGGAAACCCTTTATAATTATGAGAAAATGCCGCGAGAATACAAGCATCCTTTATTGAAAGAGGATAAGCCTGAGCCTTTAGAACACGAAGATCTGGAAAAAGCGAAAAAAGCATTACTCGATGCCTATGACAGATTTGTAGTATTTTTCAGGGAAAACCCTAACGCGACCACAAAGAATGCGGTTTTTGGTGAACTTAGCCACTTTGAGTGGAAGCTGCTCAACAGAAAACATATCAACCATCATTTTGAGCAGTTCGGGCTGATCTAAGGCTTTTAGAGAGCTTTGTTTGATCATTCATGCTAAACCTTAGTATAATTTTAAATTTTAATTTTAACAATTGCGCATCTTCTGTTGTTACTTTGTAAAATTAAATTTTGCTTATGAAAGGTGTTTTGATGGTCAATCTGGGTTCACCAGAATCGACCGACCCGAAGGATGTAAAAAAGTACTTAGGTGAATTCCTCATGGATGAACGCGTCATTGATGTGCCTCAGTGGGCACGTACGCTTTTAGTGAAAGGGATCATTCTCAATACCCGACCAAAACAATCCGCTAAAGCCTATCAAAAGATCTGGTGGGAGGAAGGTTCGCCGCTCATCGTCCTATCAGAACGACTGCGGGATAAGGTTAACGATATGACATCAATCCCCATTGCTTTAGCTATGCGCTATGGAAAACCATCTATCTACGATGGATTGAAGGAATTGTACGACCAAGGCGTTGATGAAGTATTACTGATGCCAATGTATCCGCAATATGCTATGGCAACCACGGAAACCATCGTGGTCTTAGCAGATGAACTTCGGAATCAGCATTTCCCTGACATTAAGTTCACCGTAGTCCCGCCATTCTATGATCATGATGATTATATCCGTGTGTTAGGTACTAGTATCGCTGAAAAACTACAAAGCTCGAACTATGAACATTTGTTATTCAGCTACCATGGTGTTCCGGAACGACACATCCGTAAGAGCGATATTACGAACGGACATTGTAAAATAGATGGTTCTTGTTGTCAAACACCTTCCAGGGCACATCAATACTGCTACAGGCATCAATGTTATAAGACGACCGAAAACGTGGCTAAATTTTTAAAGCTTAAAGAAGGGACTTATGGAACTTCGTTTCAGTCCAGATTAGGGTTTGACCCGTGGCTAAAGCCACCAACGGACAGAACGGTTGAAAAATTAGCGAAAGATGGTATCAAGAACATTGCCATCGTGACGCCAGCTTTTGTGTCCGATTGTCTGGAAACACTTGAGGAGATAGGTATGGAAGCTAAGGAAATATTTGAAGAGAACGGCGGCGAGGAGTTTACTTTCATCCCTTGTATCAATGATCGCCAGGATTGGGTAAAAACGCTTAGCAGATGGATAGATGAATGGGCATTAAAAGGTCAACCGGCAGAAAAGAACGCTTAAATGGGCAAACCCACTACGCAGGAACTAGGTACAAAGCCCATTGGTCGATTATTGATCAAGCAGGCCGTTCCTGCATCCATTGGTATCCTTGTCATGTCTATCAACTTGCTGGTAGACACCATATTCGTAGGAAATTGGATCGGACCTATTGCTATCGCGGCGATCAATGTAGTAACACCGGTTTCTTTTTTTATTGCAGCTTTAGGAATGGCCATTGGTATTGGTGGTTCTTCCATTATATCCAGAGCTTTAGGCGCTGATAATGATCATAAGGCCTTTAAGACCTTCGGTAATCAGATAACGATCACCATTCTTTTAACCATTATATTAGTTATCCTGGGTTTGGCATTTGTCAGTTCATTGATACCAGCCTTTGGTGGTAGAGGGGAGATCTTTGAGCCCGCAAAGGTCTATTATACGATCATACTTTATGGAGTTCCGCTATTAGCACTTTGTATGATGGGAAATTCTGTGATTCGAGCGGAAGGCAAACCCAAATTTGCCATGATCGCGATGATCATCCCATCGGTAGGTAATCTGCTACTTGATTTTATCCTGATCAAGGTTTTTGATATGGGAATGGCGGGTGCCGCCTGGGCGTCCACTGGTTCTTATATCTTGTGCTTATCTTTCATTATCTGGTTCTTTAAGTCCAGGAATGCAGAACTCAAGATATCTTTTTCCCACTTAGGCCTGGACTTTTCATTATTAAAGGAAATATCCGCCCTTGGTTTTGTTACACTTGCCCGTCAAGCGGTGGTAAGCGTGACCTATTTACTGGTCAATAATACTTTATTTGAACTAGGCGGAGAAACTTCGGTCACTTCTTATGCGATCATTGCCAGGATGCTCATGTTCGCTTTGTTCCCGGTATTGGGAATGACACAAGGTTTCTTGCCTATTGCGGGTTTTAATTATGGAGCAGAAAAATATCAACGCGTCAGGACCAGTATCAATAAAGCAGTCATCTATGCGGGCATCGTGGCTGTGTTCGTCTTTTCGCTGATCATGATATTCCCACAACCTATCGTAAGTGTCTTTACAGATGATCCAGTAGTTATGAATAAGACACCATCAGCGATGCGTTGGGTATTTGCTGCTTTGCCTATCATAGGGCTTCAGACCATAGGTTCAGCTTATTTTCAGGCCATAGGGAAAGCTGTCCCTGCATTATTGTTAACATTATCCCGTCAGGGATTCTTCTTCATTCCTTTAGTGCTCATTCTACCGATGTACTTTGGGATCATTGGCGTGTGGATTGCATTTCCGCTAGCCGACCTTTTATCTACCATTGTGACGGGTTATTTTCTCAATCGGGAAATAAAAACTACTTTAGTTACGCCTAAACAAGTTAATATGAGTAATCAATAATCAGCTTTCATGACCTATCTTTATGTGAAATCATTGCATTTGATCTTTGTGATAACGTGGTTCGCCGGGTTGTTCTACATTCCCAGATTGTTCATTTATCTGATAGAGGCTAATCATAAGGATGAGGCTGAATCAAAAGTTCTGATCCCGCAATTGCAACTGATGATCAACAGATTATGGAATATCATCACCTGGCCGTCAGCTATCCTGGCCACCGGATTCGCGATATGGTTGCTGATATTGAACCCATCTTGGCTCGAGGTTGGCTGGATGCATGCTAAGTTAGCATTCGTAGTGCTTTTGATACTTTATCATCTAAAAAATCATCAGTTGTATCTCAGGTCGCAAAAGAATCAACTGAAATGGTCATCCAACATGATGCGTATCTGGAATGAAGGCGCAACGATCATCTTGTTCTCAGTGATCTTCATCATTATCCTAAGGAGTGCCATCGACTGGATATTCGGTTTAATAGGTCTGATAGGTTTAGCTTTATTATTGATGTTAGGTATCCGTTTATATAAAAAAGTCAGAAAACAATAGTAGATGAACTGGTTCCAGCGGTCTTTACGCCGTCGCATATTCTTCACGATGATCGCTTTGATACTGGGTGCATCCATTCTTATTGCTGGTGTAACCATTTATCAATATAAGCAAGAGGCGCAACAATTGAGGTCTGAAAAATTGATCCGAAAGGAAAATGCGATACGTGACCATATATCTTATATATTGAAAAAGACCACTTATGAGGTCAAAACTGAGAACATACCACTTATATTCAAAGACGAGATCTATAAGATAAGGAATATCCATGACGTAGACCTATCGCTTTATAGTTTAGAAGGTGAACTGCTTCGATCATCACTGATCAGCTTTTACAAGGATTCTTCTGATACGAGCCTCCAACCTTCTTTACTCAATAAGCTCAAGAACGTTAAGGATAAGCGACTAGTAAAAAGCTTTAAAAAGGATGGCGAGAGCTACAGGTCATCTTATACATATATTGCTGATCAATATTTTAAGCCTATTGCTGTACTGAACCTACCACTTGTGAAAGATACGGGATTCATAGAAAGGAAGCTCAATGAATTCCTTCAATTACTGGCGGAAGCCTATTTGCTGATGCTCCTTATCGCTTCTGTGCTCGCTTATTTTCTTACCAGGAGTATAACCGGACCACTTGCATCGATCAGTAGACGGATAGATGAAACCAGGCTGGAGAAAAGGAATGAAAGAATAGATGAGAACAATGCCAGTGTTGAGATAAAACCGATCATCCATGCCTATAATAAGATGATCGACCAACTGGAAGAAAGTGCGGCCAAATTAGCCAGGTCCGAACGCGAAGAGGCCTGGCGCGAAATGGCAAGACAGGTCGCCCACGAAATTAAAAATCCGCTAACACCGATGCGATTGAGCGTTCAAAGTCTGGAAAGGAACTTTGACCCGAATGATCCCAATGCAAAGGATAAGCTGCGTGATTATGCCCGCTCTTTGATCAATCAAATAGATACGTTAAGTTCCATAGCCGGTGCATTTTCTGATTTTGCTAAAATGCCGGTGCAAAAGAACGAAGAGCTGCACTTAGCATCAACTGTAAAATTAGCCATTGATATTTTTAATGATGATAATTTATATTTTACAACGGACCAAGAAGACCTAAAAATAAAATTTGATCGTACACAGTTGATCAGAGTAGTAACAAATTTAGTTAAAAATGCCCAGCAGGCGTGCCACAATTTAACAGCTCCTGAGATATACGTTGCAATAAGATCAACTGAAAATCATATTTTTTTATCAGTAGAAGACAATGGCAAAGGCATCGCTAAGGAAGATCAAAAGCGCATATTTGAACCTAAGTTCTCTACAAAATCTAGAGGAATGGGACTCGGATTGGGAATGGTCAAAAATATCGTGGAAAACTACGGCGGAAATATTAGCTTTGAATCAGAATTAAATAAAGGAACAAAATTTATTATTACCTTACCTAAAAACTAAGTATTATGGAATTCGAGAACATAAGCATTGACATAGAAGAAAGAAAAGCCGTTTTAACTATCAACAGACCTAAAAAGTTAAACGCTTTAAACAGAGCTACCTTACAGGAGATAAGCACTGCTCTAGACCAACTGGCCAATGATAATGATGTGAGAGTAGTTATTTTAACCGGAAGTGGTGAAAAAGCATTTGTAGCCGGTGCAGACATAGCAGAATTTGCTGATTTTAGCGTAGAAAAAGGAAGACAATTATCAGCGGAAGGGCATAAAAATGTATTTGATAAAATAGAAAATTTCCCCAAACCAGTTATTGCTGCGGTAAATGGTTTTGCTTTGGGCGGCGGATTAGAACTAGCTATGGCAGCGCATTTTAGGACGGCTTCAGATAATGCCAAAATGGGATTGCCAGAGACATCCTTAGGCGTAATTCCCGGATATGGAGGAACGCAACGCTTACCGCAACTAGTAGGCAAAGGCAAGGCCATGGAGATGATAATGACCGCTGGGATGATAAAGGCCGATCAGGCACTTACCTATGGTCTGGTCAATTATGTGTTCTCTCTGGAAGACCTGATAGAACAGACCAAGACCCTGGCCGGCAAGATCATCAATAATTCCGGTGATGCTATATCATCTGCTATTCAAGCAGTGAACGACCAGTTCCAAAGCGATAAGAACGGCTATGAGACAGAGATCGAACATTTCGGGAATGCCTTTGGTACAGAAGAATTCCAGGAAGGAACTTCAGCTTTCTTAGATAAAAGGAAACCAAAATTCAAATGAAATGAAAGCTTTACTTTGGCTACTTAGCGGGACGATGTTCTCTATCACGATCATAGCAGGTGTAGCTAATTTTTTTGCACAGGTAAATGACCCGCTTTGGCTGCGGGGAGCTACCTTACTGGTCTATATTTCGCTGGTCATTCTTGGCATCATCGATATGACAAGGAATAAGATCTATGACAAGACCTTCTGGATTATTTCTATACTAATTTTAACGCCTATTTCCGGTGTGATCTATATGATCCAGCGCGATAGACTGATCAGATTAGGAGAAAGATTCAGGAAATGAACTATCATAACAAGATTGATGAATAGTCTTTTCAACTTTATCATGTAGCTCATCAAAATCGTAATCAGCCGCTTCAATAGGCTGATGAATTTGCATGTAATAGTTGACACCAATATTTAATGGAAACATTCCTTTTTTGTGCAACTTCCACGCATTTTTAATACTAACGGGAAG